>CAMZGB010000011.1 GCA_947306285.1 uncultured Lachnospira sp. | reverse complement strand
GAATTTGCTTGTGGTGTTAGTGGATATATGCTTGGTGTAAATCCATTTAATCAACCAGGTGTTGAGAGCTACAAAGCAAATATGTTTGCACTACTTGGAAAACCTGGATTTGAAGATAAGACTGAGGAATTACTAAAGAGACTATAATGAAAGAAAAGCTGATTGAAAATAAAGAACAGATAAGAGAAATAATAATGTATCTAATTATGGGTGCAGCCACCACAGTTGTAAACTGGGGGAGCTATAGTTTGCTCGCCCTAATTATGAATACACATGCAAAAATCTTTGGGTTGGACTTAGATATCCTTGTTGCGAATGTAGTTTCATGGATAGTGGCAGTTATTTTTGCTTATGTAACAAACAAGATATTTGTATTTAGAAGTTATTCGTGGAAGGCAAAGTTAGTATTAAAAGAGGCATCAATGTTTGTGTCTGCGAGACTTGCCACGGGATTTTTAGAGTGGTTTGGTGTACCTGCTCTTGTTGCGTGGGGACTAGACCAGTCGCTCTTTGGAATAAAAGGATCAGTCAGCAAAATTACTGTAAGCATTATAGTTGTATTGTTAAACTATGTATTCAGTAAGTTGATTATATTTAAAAAGAAAGAACCAGATAAGGAAGAAGAGAATGCAGAATAGTTATTTTAGAGAACATATGTGTTCAAAGAAGCAGTGGGTGCTGAGTGCAGTGCTTGCATTTATTGCCAACATAGCTATCCATCTGTCTTTAAACAAAGTTTCCACAGCAAAAATTATTAAAGATATGAAATTTGAGAATGCTGGAGCATTTTACAGATTGTTGTGGGATTTCAAAATGTCCATGCATGGATATACGCTTGAAGCTGTCATATTATTTGTGGCGCTCACAGTATTTTTCTATATTGTTCTTAATTTCGAGCGCAAGAAATCTATTTCAGCCATTATATTGGCAGCCCTCTTTGCATTTTTTCAAGTGTTTGGTTTTTCATTCAAGAAGACAGCCAGCTGGGATTTAATATTTGGAGGCGCTAGAGTTTTCGCGAAAGCGTCTGTGGCCTTTATTGGATATGCCATTTTATTTTACTTCGCAATTTGCGGAGCATTTGTTTTATTTAGAAAGATTAAATGGATTAAGGAAGATACCAATGTTCAGTCGTGGTTTAGCGATAATAGAAAGTCATTATTCATAGTAGCGCTAATTATTCTACTTATGTGGCTTCCATATTTCATTGCACAATTCCCAGGACTAACAAGTTATGACTTCTTTGATATGTTAGATACTTTCTACGGAAAGAACACAAACAGTTTAAGAATTGTTGTTCCTATTGATCCAAAGGTGACACTTAATAACAACAACCCAGTGTGCCAGACTTTGTTGGCGGTTGGAGTTGTTAAATTAGGCAACATGTTAGGTTCACCATATATTGGATTAGTTATATTTGTGACAGTACAGGCAGTTATCTTTGCACTTATTTTGTCACACTCTATCAGATTCCTAGCAAGAAAAGGAATTGCAAAATGGGTTAGAATAGTAATTTTATTAATGTACGGACTAATCCCTATTCACGCAAACTTTGCAGGAAGTACCCTGAAGGATACAAACTTTGCGTTTATGATGTTGCTTTATACACTGATGGTTATTGATTTGGTATTAGACCCAGAAAAATATGTGAGCAACAAAAAGAATTTGATTAAAATAGCAGTAGTCATGTTTATTATCATGATACTTAGAAACAACGGAATGCATGTATTGGCTATAACATCAGTTATTCTTCTTATTGCATTTAGAAAGTATTTCAAGAGATTAGTTATTCCACTGATTGTTCCAATTGTAGTATTTTTGATGATTACAAACATACTATATCCTGCTTTAAAAATAAGTCCAGGTAGTGAAATTGAGATGTACTCAATTCCGTTCCAGCAAGTAGCAAGAACGGTGAAAGAGCATGGCGACGAATTCACTGAAAAGGATAAACAGATCATAGACAAAGTTATCAAATATGATGTTTTGGCAGAGAGATATAATCCTGAATTGTCAGACCCAGTCAAGAGCACATACAGAATTAATCCGAAGTTGAGACAGAAACCATCGAAAAAAGATTTGAAAGATTATTTGGGAGTATGGTTTAAATATTTGAAGAAATATCCAGATGTTTATACTCAAGCAACGATGAGTAACTACTATGGATACTTCTATCCACAAGCTCAAAATTGGCTTGTATATTATGAAATTGCAAAGACTGGTGAACCATACGGACTTAAGAACATAGAAAAGACTGAAACTATTAGAAGAGAAGCGACTAGCATAGCATATATATTTAGAGAGATTCCAGGACTTGGAATGTTAGAGAGTCTCGGTTTCTATATTTGGGGATTGTTCCTAGTAATAGCAGCGCTATTTAGATATAGAAAGAAGAAAATGATTTTGATGACAATCCCTATGTTGGCAGTACTACTCACTATTATCGCGGGTCCAGCCAACACAATGGTAAGATACGTCTATCCTATTATTTTGACAGTACCAATTTTTATTGTCATTACAGGATATGCAATCAATAAAGATGAATCCGCCAAGGAGGAATAATTGTGAAAATACTAGTAATAGTACCAGCATATAATGAGAGTGAAAACATCGAGAAAGTTATTCAAACTATTGAGAACTGCGATGTGGATGTTGATTATTTGGTGGTAAATGATTGTTCGACGGACAACACAAAACAAATATTATCAAATGACAGAGCTAGCTATATTAATCTACCTGTAAACCTTGGAATAGGTGGAGCAGTTCAAGCTGGATACGTGTATGCTGTGGAAAATGATTATGACATTGCTATCCAGGTGGACGGCGATGGACAACATGACCCTGCTTACATTCCAAAGTTGATTGAACCAATCATCAACGACGAAGCAGATATGGTTGTTGGCTCTAGATTTATAGAAAATGAAGGATTTCAATCTTCAGCATTAAGAAGAACAGGAATAAACTTCCTAAGCTTTCTTATTAAAATTATGTGCAGAGTAAAAGTTTATGATGTTACTAGTGGTTTTAGAGCGACAAACAAAAAGTTAAACGAACTATTCTCTAAAGAGTATGCACAGGATTATCCTGAGCCAGAAGCAATTATTACAAGTGTTAGAAATAAGGCTAGAATAAAGGAAGTGCCTGTTGTGATGCTTGAAAGAATTGGCGGTGAGAGCTCAATCAAGAGTTTTAAATCGCTAATGTATATGATTAAAGTGTCGGTTTCAATTGTAGTTAAACGATTTACCATTTCAGTAGGAGGAAAGAAATAATGAATGATATTTTAAGAATATCGCTTTTATTGGGATTAGCATTATATTTTGTTGTTATCTTTGTTTTATTGAAAAAGAATAGCTTAAATTTAAAATATACTTTGCTATGGCTTTTGACAGGAATCGTTATGACTATAGTTGTAATATTCCCAAAAATCATCAAGGTTCCTCTTAACAAAATGGGAATCATTGAGTGGACAAACGGTATATTCGCTTTAATAATTCTATTTTTAATAATCATATGTATTACAATTACTGGAATTGTGTCCGGCTTAAAGGATCGCAATCGTCAGTTAATACAACAATGTGCGTTGTATGAGAAAAGAATTAGAGAATTAGAAAAAGCGGTTTTTGATAAAGAAGAAGAACCACAAGAAGTTGAGGAGCAAGGATGAGCAAGAAAGTAAGTGTCATTGTACCAGTGTATGGAGTCGAAGAATGGCTCGAGAGATGTTTAGATTCACTGGTAAATCAAACCCTAGAAGACATTGAAATAATTGTAGTCAATGATGGTAGCCCTGATAACAGTCAGGCTATCATTGATCGTTATGTAAAAATGTATCCTGACAAGGTTAGAGGTTTTGTAAAAGAGAATGGCGGCTTGTCTGATGCCAGAAACTTCGGTATGCCATATGCAACGGGAGAGTATGTTGCTTTTGTAGATAGTGACGACTATGTAGATGTTACTATGTACGAAAAACTCTACAACGAAGCCAAAGCAAAAGATGCAGAGATAGTCGTTTGCGGATACTTCAAAGTGGACGAAAAAGAAAAGACTATGCTTAGTGCGCAGATGGGCAATATGGAGTTCTACGATTTCGACCCAAAAGAGCGCAAGGAAATACTAGAGATTAATGCTCCATATGCATGGAATAAATTAGTTAAAAGAGATCTCTTAGAGAGAACCAAAATACAATTCCCTAAAGGATACCTATTCGAAGATATTTGTACAATGTATCCTTTGCTTGCTAGCGCAAATAAAGTTTCAAAAGTAAACGAGGAACTCTACTACTATATAGTAGAAAGAGAGGGTTCTATTACAGCACAGTTTGATGCTAGTAAAACAAAAATATTGCAATCTATAGAACTACTTAATGAGAGAATGGAAGAACTGGGATTGATGGAAGAGTTTAGAGACGAGATTGTTGTTATAAACTTGAGACACATCTATTTCAGATTTGTAGAGTTCGATAAATACAAAGATAGAAAAGAACAGGTTAAGTTTGTTAACAAAGCTTTTAAAATATTGAAAAAGCATTTTCCTGATTGGAGAAAAAATTCAGGAAACTATACTCGTTTCACTTTGCCTGAGAGAAGAGTTAAGAAAAGATGGCTATACAAGAGAAAATGGTATTGGCTATTTATCGCAATTATTCCATTTAGTTGGGTTAAGAAAATATCTGAATATGACGAATATCACTTCGTGAGAAGTAACGCTTTGTTAAAGAGATACTATGTTGGTCAATTAGACAAAACAAAAGTTAGTAAGAATAAAGTTTTGATTGAGTCTTTCCACGGAAAGAACATTTCTGATTCGCCATACAGTATGATGCTAGAACTACTTAAGAAAAAGAAATACAAGATTTATGTAGCATCTGATGAATTGTGTCTTGAAAAGAACAAGGAATTTGTAAAGAAAAATAAACTCAAAGTAAAAGTAGTAGTTATTAGATCTAAGAAATACTACAAACTTTTGGCTACAGCAAAATATTTGGTGAATAATGTTTCATTCCCTAAATGTTTGATTGTTAGAGATGAGCAGACTTACATTAATACATGGCACGGAACACCACTTAAGACTTTGGGTAAGAATATGAAGAAGGGTATTGAGTCAATGTCCAATATCCAACACAACTTCTTACAGAGCGATTACTTGTTGTTCCCAAATAGATATACAAAAGACTGTATGATGGAAGATTACAACTTAAATCAGTTGTATACAAACAAAACAATTGTGAGCGGTTATCCAAGAAACTGTATTTTCTGTGACACAGAAAAAGGAATAGAGACAAAGAAACAGCTTGGCCTAGAAGATAAGGAAGTATTTATCTATATGCCTACATGGAGAGGCAAAAATAGCTATGGCGCTATGAAAACTACAGCTATCAGAGAAATATTGGAGCAGTTTGATGAGAGCCTAAGCGATAACCAATGCATGTTTGTTAACCTTCATCCAAACGTTGGTGAGGATATCGACTACTCACAGTTTAAGCATATTGATAGTTTCCCTGCGGATGTTGCAAAGTATGAATTTATCAATTGCTCGGATGCTCTTATTACAGATTATTCAAGTATATTCTTCGACTACTCAATCACGAAGAAACCTATCGTGCTATTTATGTATGATTACGATGATTATATGGAAGATAGGGGAATGTACATCGACGTTAAGAGCCTTCCATTTAAACAGATATATAATATAGAAGAAATGTGTGATTCATTCAAAGATAGCAAGATCCTTTCATACAGATATGACGACGCAAAAGAATACTTTGATAAGTACACATCATATGATTCGATAGATGCAACAGAAAAACTAGTGGACTATGTATTTGAAAATAAAGATACTGGTCTAGAAGTAGAAGACTACAGCCACAACAAGGATAAAGAGTGGAATATAGAAGTCTTTCCAGCAAGACCTCTAGAAAAAGAGGAAGTAGATGAGATTGTTGCAAAGCGCAATCCAGAAGACACAATATTTGTTGTCAGAGACAAATACTTCCACGCATTGATGAATCAGTGGTTCTACGAGGAATATAATAAGGATTTAACTTACGTTGTATTTGCCTACTGTAGAATGATTAAAGAAAAAGAAGAGTCAATTATTCTAACCACAGATAAAGAAAACAAACCAAAGCGTAGAGTTATAAAGGCTAGAGCTAGAGAGTTGGGCTATAAGAGATCATTGCCAAACATCAAGATAAAAAATAAAAAAGAAAACAAGAGACTTATATAATTATGCACAAGTAACAAATAATTTTTGAACAACGCAAAAGCGGAGAAGATTATGAGTGAAAAAGATAATATAAGAGGAAAAATTAAAAATTACATATATTTGCCATTTTACTTTTTAGCATTGTGGATTATTTTAATCCCTATTTGTCTATACTTTGATATAAGAGCAGGCATATGTATGGCGATTGCCGCTATCATATACTTTGTGGTATCGTTGGTTTTCTGCGTAAAGTTTAAACCAAAATTCACAAAGAGACTAGTAGAATTTGGGGCAGATTATAGCCAAATTCAAAAGCAAATGTTAAATGACTTGGATGTACCTTTCGGTTTGCTAGATGAGACTGGAAGAATTCTTTGGGCGAACGACATGCTTGAAGAAATAGTTCAGGGCGAAAAGATTAAAGATAAAAATGTCATTTCAGTCTTCGACAAATTTGATGGAGAAAAAATTAAGTTTGACGAGAATGGACGAAATGAATTTATGATGACTTACAACGAGAGAGAATACAAGGTTGTTTTAAAGGAATTTTCTCTAGACCCAGAATGGAGCGAAAAGAAGAATGATCAGTCAAAGGCAGATATGATTGCCTTCTACCTATTTGATTATTCATATATTAGTCAGCTTGAAAAAGAAAATGCTGATGAAAAATTGATTGTGGGTCATATTTATTTAGATAACTACGATGAATTAATGCAAGAAGTAGAGCCAGCTAGAAGAACATTGACGCTTGCTCTTATTGATAGAAAAATTGCTAAGTACTTTGGCGAGTACGACGGAATCGTTAGAAAAGTGGAGACAGACAAATACTTTGTTTTCTTTAAGGCTAAATACTTAAATCAGATGCAAAGTGATAAGTTCTCAATTTTGGACGATGTTAAAGAAATTAATACTGGTGATAATATTGATGCTACGTTAAGTATTGGTCTTGGTCGTGGAAATGAGAAATTAATTGATAACTACGAACTAGCCGCATCAGCTATTGATTTGGCACTCGGTCGTGGTGGTGACCAGGCCGTCCTTAAGGATGGAAATAAAGTATACTACTATGGTGGAAAGTCTAAATCAGTTGAGAAGAACACCAAAGTTAAGTCTCGTGTTAAAGCTACAGCGTTTAGGGAAATGCTTATGGACCACGCGGACGTCTATATTATGGGACACCACTTGGCTGACAACGATGCCTTTGGCGCAGCCATCGGTTTCTATCGTATTGCACAGACTTTGGGTAAAGAAGCTCATATAGTTTTGGGAGAGTATACAAGTACAGTTGCTCCGCTAGTTGAAGACTACAAGGCCGACGAAGATTATCCGGATGATATGTTTATGACTGGTTCAGAGACATTGGACGAAATTACAAAGAACGATGTTTTGATTATTGTGGATTGCCACAGTGCTGACTACGCCGAAGAACCTGCCCTAGTTAATAGAGCGCAGACAAAGGTTGTGGTAGATCATCACAGACAAAAAGAGGATGCTATTGAAGATGTTCAACTTTCATACATTGAACTATCTGCTTCATCATCATGTGAGTTGGTTGTTGAGATTATGCAGTATATCAATGAGACAGTTCGCTTATCAGTAAAGGAAGCAAACACAATGTACGGTGGCATCATGGTTGATACAAACAACTTCACACGTCGTGTGGGAGTTAGAACTTTTGAGGCAGCCGCATACTTACGCAAGAAGGGCGCTGAAATTGCGACAGTCAATCAGATGTTCAGAAACAAATTGGAAGATTACAAGGCAAAGGCTGACACAATCAGTAATGCCGAAATATATAAAGATGTCTACGCTATCTCAGTGTGTACGGCAAAGGATGTTGAATCGCCAACTACAGTGGGTGCGCAGGCGGCAAACGAACTATTAACAGTTAAAGGTATCAAAGCATCATTCGTGCTTACACCATATAATGACCAAGTTTATATCAGTGCTAGAGCTATTGATAAGAACGTGCAGCTCCTTATGGAAGAGTTTGGTGGCGGTGGCCACATGACTTTGGCGGGGGCGCAAGTCAAAGGTGAGAAAGTGGAAGATGTAGTTAAGCAGTTGAAGAAACTTATAACTGCTAAGATGAAGGAGGGAGAACTATAATGAAAGTTATCCTATTGGAAGATGTTAAATCTCTCGGCAAAAAGGGAGAGATTGTAGAAGTAAATGATGGTTACGCTAGAAACTTCATTCTACCCAAGAAGAAGGGTGTGGAAGCAGACAGCAAAAACCTTAATGATTTAAAACTTCAAAAGAAAAACGACGAGAAGATGGCACAGGAGAGATTGGATGATGCCAAGGCTTTAGCTGATGAGTTGGCGACAAAGTCTATCACAATAAAAATGGATGCCGGAGTGGAAGGAAAACTATTTGGTTCGATTTCTACAAAGGACGTTGCAAACGAGGCAAAGAAACAATTAGATTTAGAATTTGATAAGAAAAAAGTAGTTTTGCCAGAAAACATTAAGCAATTGGGCACATATGATGTGAAAATTAAGTTGCATCCAGAAGTGCAGGCTACGCTCACTATAAAAGTGGTAGCAAAATAATTTATATGTAATATAATAGATTACATCACATATTAAGGTTAATAATTATGGACGAAGTAGTAAAAAGAGTAATGCCACATAGTAATGAAGCTGAACAAGCTGTCATTGGCTCCATGTTAATGGATGCCAATGCTATTTCTGTGGTTGGAGAAATGATTACAGCAGAGGATTTCTATCAGAAAAACTATGCTGAGTTATTTAAAGCAATGATGACATTATCATCTCAAGGAAAAGCATGTGATCTTGTAACTGTTAAAGCACAGTTAGAGGAGCAGGGTGTTTCATCTGAGATTGTTAGTTTAGATTTCATTAAGAATATATTGGATATGGTAACTACATCTGCCAATGTAAAAGAATATGCCAGAATAGTTCATGACAAAGCAGTTTTAAGAAACTTGATTAGAGCTTCTGAAGACATTACAAACAGATGTTATGCTGGAAACGAAACATCAGATGAGTTGCTAGAGTCTACAGAAAAAGAAATATTTGAATTAGTTCAAAAAGGACATTCAAGCGAGATAAAGAGTATTAAAGATATTGCGCTTGATGTTATTGATAAGATAGAAAAAGCTTCAAAGACTAGAGGCTCTATCACAGGAATTAAAACTGGCTACACAAAGTTAGATTACAAGTTGTCAGGCTTGCAACCTGGAGATTTGATTTTGATAGCTGCTAGACCTTCTGTTGGTAAAACAGCTTTGGCTCTTAATATTGCAGAGCAAGTTGGTTTGAAACAAGAAATTCCAGTGGCGATATTTAGTGCCGAGATGTCAGATGAATCACTAGTTCAGCGTTTGTTCTCGCAACATTCTATGATAAGTGGTCAGAAGATAAGAAATGGTGAGCTTAGCGATAGAGAATGGGAAAACTTAGTTGAGACGGCAAGTGAAGTTGGTAATTCTCAAATTATCATAAATGACACATCAGGTATTGATGTCAACGTTATGAGATCTCAGTGTAGAAAGCTAAAGTTAGAGAAAGATATTCAGTTAATTGTAGTTGACTACTTACAACTATTAACTACAAAGTCTACTGGTTCACATATGAAGATAGGGAACAGAGAGCAGGAGATTGCAGAAATTTCTAGAACGCTTAAGGCTATAGCTAAAGACTTGAAAGTTCCAGTAATTGCTTTGTCACAGCTTAACCGTGGACCTGAACAAAGAGAAGACAAGAAACCAAACATTGGTGATCTTCGTGAGTCGGGTGGACTTGAGCAGGATGCCGATGTGGTAATTCTAATGTCTAGAGCCTATGACAAAGAAACAAAACAAGAAGATAAAAACAGAGTAATTGTTAATGTGGCTAAACAGCGTAACGGCCCTACTGGAGAATTAGAATTAGTATGGTTAGGTGATTATACTAAATTTGAAAATCCAGAGACTAGTCACATATAAACATAAAAAAAGAACTATCGCAAAAGCGATAGTTCTTTTTTATGACTGATTAGTCATCTAGTTTGATAGAATCTGTTGGGCATGAACCTGCACAAGCACCACATTCGATACAAGCAGCAGCGTCAATTTCATAAACGTCGCCTGCATTCTTGATAGCGCCAACTGGGCAAGTACCTTCACATGCGCCACAACCGATACATCCATCTGTTATTTTGTATGCCATAACTATTCTCCTTTATATTCTTAAATAATACCTAATAATAATAGTACAAAGTGCTGTATTTTTCAATAGTTTTAACACGAGAGCAAAAAGCATATGTGCTCACTAAAAATCGTTCGACACATACGCTTTTCTGCTCTCGTTATAATATTTTGAAATAGCACTTTGTTCTATTGTTATTTTGCCTTACTTATAGAGAATACAAATTCGCAACCAGCACCTTCGGTGCTGATAACATCAATAGTTTCATTGTGGGCCATAATGATTTCTTTTACGATTGATAGACCGATTCCATTTCCAGTTTTATCACGGCCACGAGAACTGTCGCTTTTATAAAATCTCTGGAAAATCTTATCTATTTTATCACTTGGAATTCCAGGGCCAAAGTCTTTTATTGAGCAATATTGTTTATCACCCTGATTATATAAAGAAATAATAACTTTTGAATTGTGATTGCTAAACTTAATAGCATTATCTAGCAAGTTGTATAGAACCTGCTCATATTTACCCTTATCTCCATAAACCAAGTAGTGTTCGCTAGGGAATTTCATCACGATTTCTAGGTGTTTCTTAGCACATCTACCTTCGAAGGTCTCGACCGCTTCTGTGATTACTTGTTCCATATCGAAGTTTTCTTTAATCAATTCTAAACCTTCTGTGCCGTAGCCATCCATTTCTAATAGACCTGTTGTTAAGTGCTCAAGTCTGTTAGCCTCAGAAAGAACAGTTTTTAGGTAATGCTCATACTCTGATGGTGGAATAGTGCCATCCAACATAGCCTCCAAATATCCTCTAATGGAAGTAAGAGGAGATCTAAAGTCGTGAGATATATTTGAGATAAAGTCTCGCTGGTAATCTCTAGTGTTGCTGAGCTGATCTGACATTATTTTAATAGATGCGGACAAATCGCTTAGCTCATCGTTGGTTTTAACATCATACTCGATAGTGTCAAAGTTTCCTTTGGCGTATTCCATTGATGCTTTTGTAATCCAATTAATAGGAATGTATACTTTCAAGAAATATATTCCAAAAATGATCAGAGCTATAATAAGCATTCCGATATATACTCCTATCATAGAATTCATAACAAGATTAGCGGATCCATTTTTTATCAAATGTTGATCAATAAGATAGTTTTTTCCAAGTAAAATAAACACAATTCCAAGGATTGCAAATAGTAAATAACTAATTATAAATTTTGTCATAAGTGATAATTTCATATTACTTCTTCAACTCAAATTTATATCCTACACTCCAAACAGTAGTGATTGCCCATTCATCTGTTTCTGGAAGCTTCTCACGGATTCTCTTAATGTGAACGTCTACAGTTCTTGTGTCCCCGGCGAAGTCATAGCCCCAAATCTGCTCTAACAACTGCTCGCGGTTGAACACTTGATTTGGATTTGATGCTAGGAAGTACAACAATTCAATTTCTCTAGGAGTCATCTCTACAGGCTTGCCCTTGTAAATAACTTCGTAGTTTGAAAGGTTGATAGTCAAATCTTTAAACTCTAAAACTTTATCTTCCTTTTCCTCTTCGGTAGTAGCAGTGCCAGAGTCTTGATAGCGTCTAAGAACGGACTTAACTCTAGCCACTAGTTCCTTCGAATCAAAAGGTTTAATCATATAATCATCAGCGCCAAGTTCTAGACCAAGCACCTTATCAAATACTTCAGTTTTTGCAGACAACATAATAATAGGAACGTTCGACTCCTTGCGAATAGTTCTGCACACATCATATCCATCCATTCCTGGAAGCATAATATCCAAGAGAATCAAATCTGGGTCGAAAGTTTTCCACGCCTCTATAGCCGATTCTCCGTCGTGCTCAATATGAGTCTCAAAACATTCCTTCGTCAAATACAAAGAAATAAGATTTGCGATATTTTCATCGTCGTCCACAATCAGGATTTTCTTTTTATCTGCCATAATATCCTCCTAAAAATATTGTCACAAATAAATATGAATTAAATATTAACTTTTTCTAAAAATTATTTAAAAGTCACGATGGTGGCTCCGCTGCCGCCTTCGCCGAAGGTACCGTTTCTATATGAGTCTACATACTTACATTTCTTCAAATAACTCTGAATAGCAGAGCGCAACTTTCCAGTTCCTTTGCCATGGATGATTGTAACTTGAGGTAGTTTTGCAATATATGCATCGTCCAAATACTTCTCCAAAGCATTTATAGCCTCATCTACAGTTTTGCCAATCAAATTTATCTCCATTGAAACGTCCGTAGACTTTTGCATCTTAATCTTTCCGCCAGAGCCCTTCTTGAAACCAGGAGCTTTAATATCTGGCTCATCTATAATCTCAAGGTCTTTAATATTTATCTTTGAATTCAAGATGCCCATCTGAACATCCATATTTCCATCTTTATCTGGAAGTGATGTGACATGACCGTTTAGGTTAAGGCTAAGAACCTTAACGCCAGTTCCCAACTTAAAGTCAGAAGGCTTGTGTTCCTTCGAACCAATTGAACGTTTGATAGAAGGAGTCTGCACGTCCTTGAGCATTTCACCAATACTTCCGCGGGCTTGTTCCATTTCTTTAGTGTTGGCCGATGTTTTATTTTTATTTATATCTGAAATTGCTTTGTCAGCAGTTGTCTTTGCGTCTTTCAAAATTTTGGCAGCTTCTTCCTTGGCCTCGGTCACAATTCTGTCGCGCTGTTTTTCAAGGCGCTGGCTCTTATTCTCGTATTCCTTCTTCAAACCTTCAATCTGAGATTTGTACACAGCGATTGTCTCTTGATCCTTTTCAATCTGAACACGCTGTTGGTCAATTTTATTCAAGACATCTTCGAACTGCTCATCGTCAGAATCGATTCGCTCCTTAGCACCCTCAATAATATCCTCAGAAAGACCAAGCTTGTTAGAAATAGCGAAAGCATTACTCTTTCCAGGAAGACCGATTAACAACTTATATGTAGGCTGCAAAGTATCAACATTGAATTCGCAGCTTGCGTTCGAAACACCCTCTGTTTGGAGAGCGTAAAGTTTAAGTTCACTGTAGTGAGTGGTAGCCATAATGCGAGCATCCACATCCTTCAAGTACGAAAGGATTGAAATTGCTAGAGCAGCACCTTCCACAGGGTCCGTTCCAGCGCCAATCTCATCAAACAAAACTAAAGAGTTCTCGTCAGCTTGTTTTAGAATGTCGACAGTGTTAACCATATGTGATGAGAAAGTACTTAAACTCTGCTCTATGCTTTGCTCGTCGCCAATATCTGCAAAGACTTCGTCGAAGACAGCTATCTCGCTCTTATCGTCTGCTGGAATATGAAGTCCGGCCTGACCCATTAGCGTAAGTAGACCGACAGTCTTAAGTGAAACTGTTTTACCGCCAGTGTTGGGACCTGTCACAACTAAAAGCGTGAAGTCCTTTCCCAAATTTACATCAATAGGAACTACAGTCTCCACATCTAAAAGTGGGTGACGTCCCTGTTTGATATTTATGTATCCGTGGTCGTTCAAAATAGGAAGAGTGGCCTTCATCTGCTTAGCCAAAACTCCCTTAGCTAAAATAAAATCTAACTCAGTTAGAACTTCCACGTTCAATTTAATCTCATCAATGTGCTCAGCACATGAATTCGATAGATTTGCCAAAATGATTTGTATTTCTTCAGCCTCTTTGGCTGCCAAGTCACGAAGTTTGTTATTCAAATCAACTACAGCCTTTGGCTCAACGAAAACAGTAGAACCAGTTGAAGATTGATCGTGCACAATTCCGTCCACCTGAGAACGCTGCTCAGCTTTTACAGGCACACAGTATCTGCCATCTCTCATAGTGATTAGAGAATCCTGCAAAACATCCTTGCCGGTCTTTGAATTTACGAAAGAATTTAGCTGAGTGTGAACTCTATCTGCCGCAATTTTCATTTGACGACGAATATTTTTCAAGTTATGAGACGCATCATCAGCTATCTCATCCTCAGCCAAAATGCATTTGTCGATTTCTGCTTTAAGATAAGTTAAAGGCTCAATCTGTTCAAATAAAGGAGTGAGACTATCTGTGTATTCTTCGTCGGAGTTGTTACTTCCTGACTTTTCGTTAGCACCAGTCTTATCCTTAACGTCTCGGCCGTAAGTTTTAACCTCATTTGAAACGCCAAGCACTGATTTAATAGCAAGTAACTCGCCAGTTCCAAGCACTGATCCAATTTCAAGTCTCTTTAAAGGCTCACCAATATCAACGAGCCCGTCGAAAGGCACAGAACCCTTCTTCCAGATGCGAGAAAGTGCATCTGAAGTCTGGCCTTGAGCCTTTTTTACTTCACTTAAATTAGACGTAGGCTGTAAGTCTGCACACATTTTCTTCGCGGCGGACGAACCAGCTATGTCTGAAAGTTTTTGAACTATTTTATTGAATTCTAACGTCGTTAAAACCTTGCTGTTCATAATAATACCTTTGCTTATAATTCTGTAATCAATTATAATAAAGAATGGATGTTAGGTAAACCCTAGCACCTTAGAAAGAGGTATTTATGAATTACATTAATACACTAGAAGAAGGAAACAACATTCAAGCCATTTATATGGTAAAGCAGGTTAATCAGGCTACAACAAAGGCCGGTAAAGATTACCTAAATGTAACATTGCAGGACAAGACTGGCATGCTAAACGCGAAAGTTTGGGAGCCAAATGATCCAGCGATTGACGATTTCGATTCACTAGATTATGTTGAAGTGACTGGCGAAATCACATCATTCAACGGAGCGCTTCAAATGAACATTAGACGCGCTAGAAAAGTTGAGATGACTGAGGTGAACGAGGCGGATTACTTGCCTTGTACTACAAAAGACATTGACCAGATGATGGACGAAGTGGTACAAATCATCGGAACAGTTGAAACTGATGATTACAAAAAGCTACTCACTGCAATCTTTGTAGAGGACGAGAAATTCCAAGCTGCATTTAAGAAGAGTTCAGCCGCCAAGATGATGCACCACGCATTTGTCGGAGGACTTTTGGAACACACGCTTAATGTTGCTAAGATTTGTGACGGATATTGTGAATTATATACAGAAATCAACAGAGATTTGTTAATAACTTCTGCGCTTTGTCATGACATCGGTAAAGTGGTTGAGTTATCACCTTTCCCACAGAACGACTACACGGATGCGGGACAGTTGATTGGTCACATTGTGATTGGAACAGAAATGGTGAAAGAGAAGGCCAGCAAGATTGAAGGGTTTTCACCAGTTAGATTAAAAGAATTAATGCATTGTATTTTGGCACATCACGGAGAACTTGAGTATGGTTCACCAAAACAGCCATCAATTATTGAAGCGCTTGCTTTAAATATGGCTGATGATACAGATGCGAAAATAGAAATGATGAAAGAAGGGTTAGAAGCTGACCTAGACGAAGATGGTTGGACTTTGAAATGGAACAATGCCCTTGATAGACGAATTAGAAAAACAAGTAAGTAGTATGAAGGGCTCATTAAGAGCCCTTTTTATATGGAGGATAAATGCACGAATATTTAAACGTCTTTGGATTTGAGATGCCACTCTACGGATTGATGATTCTACTTGGAATCATTGTTGCAAACGCCGTAGCTTTGTCTTTGTGCAAAAAATTCAAAGCTGACAAACTAGAAATGTTGACGGTTGAGAGTTACGGGATAATAGGAGCGTTTCTTGGATCTAAAATTTTATTCTTAATAATCGGATTTAGAGAGATTGATTGGGCGAGATTAGGAGAAATCAAATATCTAATCAATGTTATTACAAACGGATTTGTTTTTTATGGAGGATTGATTGGCGCGATTCTTTGTATGATGCTAGCAGGCAAAATACATGACATTCAAGTTTGGTATTATCTAAGAAGGTTTATCTTTATGATTCCAATCATGCATGCATTTGGTAGAATTGGGTGTTTCTTTGCGGGTTGTTGTTATGGTAGACCATACAAGGGCTTCGGTGCGGTCACATTCCCTGAAGGCTCTCAAGCACTTCCAAACGTTCCGCTATTCCCAGTGCAACTAGTGGAAGCAACGCTAGTTATGATTCTTGCAATCGTGCTGATTTTGTTAGAAGTGAAAAAGAAATTCTACTATACTATCGAGACATATTTACTTGCATACAGCGTGATAAGATTTGTTTTAGAATTTTTAAGATACGATGCGGTTAGGGGAGAAGCATTCGGCCTATCCACATCACAGTGGATTAGTATTGTTGTATTTGTTGGAACAATTATTTCCATTATATATAGGAAGAAAAAATGTATCAAAAAAACGACGAACTAGAAGTGACAATTACAGATCAAGGTATAGACGGAGAGGGCATAGGCAAAGTTAATGGCTATGCCTTGTTCGTTAAAGACGCCGTAATAGGAGATGAGTGTAAGGTTAAGATTATGAAGGCAAAGAAAAACTTCGCCTTTGCAAAACTAATCGAGATTATTACACCATCTGAATTTAGAGTACAAGAAAAGTGTAGTGTGGCTAAGCAATGTGGTGGATGTCAGCTGCAGTCAATGAGTTATGAAAAGCAACTAGAGTTTAAGGCAAACAAAGTTTTCAATAACTTTAAAAGAATAGGTGGCTTTGATACTTGCCAGATTCCAATAAATGAAATCATTGGAATGGAGGAGCCATATTATTATAGAAACAAAGCACAATTCCCAGTTGGCAGAAATAAAGATGGGGAGGTTGCATATGGGTTCTATGCGGGTCGAACACACTCGATTATTGAGACAGATGGTTGCGCGCTTGGAATCCAGATAGATGGAAAAGATGTCTGTAAAGAAATAATGGACACTGTCATTTCTTTTATGAAAGAAGAAGGCATCGAGCCATATGATGAGACAACAGGGGAAGGATATGTAAGACATGTCTTAATTAGGGTTTCAAAATCAACAAATCAGATAATGGTTTGTGTTGTGACAAATTCAAATGAATTGCCACAAGCAGACAAGTTAGTAGAAAAATTAAAATCAATTTCGAATATGACGAGTATTTCCATAAACATCAATAAGACACAAGGAAATGTCATTATGGGAAAGAGAACAAATCATCTCTTTGGCCCAGGATATATAGAAGACTTCATAGGAGATATTAAGTTTAGAATTAGTCCAGAGTCATTTTTCCAGGTTAACTCTGATCAAGTAAAGAAGTTGTATGATAAGGCTATAGAGTATGCCAAACTAGAAACAGATACAATTGTTTGGGATTTATATTGTGGCATTGGAACAATTTCTTTGTCGATGGCGAAGAATTGTAAAAAGGTGATTGGCGTCGAGATAGTTGAAAGAGCGGTGGAGGATGCCAAGGAAAACGCCACAATAAATAATATTGAAAACGTAGAGTTTTTAGAAGGTGCAGCAGAAGAAGTTGTACCAAAATATTTTAGTGAAAACGATGGTGAAGAGTGTCATCCGGATGTGATTGTGGTTGATCCACCTAGAAAGGGTTGTGACCAGAAACTACTACAGACAATGGTACAGATGAACCCAAATCGCATTGTTTATGTAAGTTGTGATAGTGCTACGCTAGCTCGTGATGTGGCGTGGCTTAAGGTAAACGGATATAAATTAAAAGAAGTGACACCAGTGGATATGTTCCCACAGACGGTTCATGTGGAAAGTGTAGTATTAATGTCTAAGAAACAATAATTATTTATTGTTTCTTCTTAAAGGAGGAAGTCATGAAACAATTAAAAAAACCTGTAATATATGTAGCAATGGCTCTTATAGCTATGAGTCTTCTATTTGTGTTTGTTAGTGCGGCTTCTAAAAAACCTCATCTTTCAAAAAAGAAAGTATTAATGTATGTTGGTCAAACATACAAACTAAAAGCCAAAGGATTTAAAGGTAAGGTAAAGTGGAAATCTACTAATAAGAAGATTGCCACAGTAAATAAAAAAGGAAAGATTACTGCAAAGAAAAAGGGTACGGTCAAGATTATTGCAAAATACAAAAAAGTGAAAAAAGCTTGTAAGGTAACAATTGTATCTAAAAAAGAATACAAAAAGATAATAGATAATAATAAGAACAAACCTGAGCCAACAGCTGCGCCAATTGTAACAACAGTACCTGAAATTACGACAGCGCCAGTAACTACGAAAGAGGGAGAAACGACTACAACCGCAGAAATAACAACAGAGGGAGAAACAACTACAGTTAATGAAACAACCACAGCATCTCAAATAACAACTACACCAGCAACTACGACAGAAGAAACGACTACAACCATTGAAACAGCGACAGAGGAAGAAACGACTACAGCCCCTGAAACCACAACAGAAGAGGAAACAACAGATCAATATTTTGATTATTATACAGACGGAATAAAATTCTATGAAAATGTCCTAGCTTACCCAAATTCAAGTAGTTCGTATGCTGTGTATGAACTTATTGATGCAGATAAAGCATGGGAAAGATACCATATACTTAGATCTCAGAATATTCAACTAAGCGATATTTTGACTGATTTGCAAAGAAAAGGATATGTTTCGGATAGTTCGCTTTCGGGCGATGTTCCTGCAGGAGCAATGTGTAAAAATGATTTTTATGTCTTTTCATATCCAGAACAAATATTAACTTATACAGACAAAGATGATAGAACTTCAAAATATAAGATTTTGGATTTTAGTAGATTATGGGAGCGTTTTAATATACTTTTATCACAGGCTTTTAATCCTGATTTTAATCGTGATATGATTATTCAAGATCTCAGGGCCAAAGGTTACATTGGTTAATGACTAGATGCATAAGGGAGACCGAATGATTCGGTCTCCCTTTTTTATTTACGAATTTACGACGAAAGAGTATAATGGTAATGGAGTTTTACGCACGGGTGGAATATAGAAATGACAAAATTACATTGACTGCTACCTATTGGGACTTGTTAGTTACTTTACTAATAACATTTGCGTTGAAGACTAAGAAAAGCAAAAAGGCAACAGAAACAGTAGAAACTACTGAAGAATAAAAAAGGAGACTTACAATGTCATTACCAGATAGAAGTATAGATCCAAGATTACTTAAAGCGGCAAAGGAAGTTTTTTTAGAAAAAGGATTTGAGATGGCACAATTGTCAGAAATCTGCAAAAAGGCAGGTGTAACAACGGGTGCCCTTTATAAGCGCTTTTCAGGTAAAGAAGAGTTATTCTGTGAATTAGTAGAAGATACAATTGAAGGAATGAGAAACTATGTTTCCAGAATAGCCGAATCTGATTTATCCACATTCACAGATCAAGATATTTTCGACGGATTTCATATGAATGTAGATGTAAATACTAGATGGTTAAAATATTTATATGATCACAAAGAGGGATTCACGCTTTTGATTAAATGCGCTTCAGGCACTAGATATTCTAGCTTTCATAATAACTGGACCGAAAAAATGAATGCTATCCACTATCAGTTCTATTTGGAAGCAAAGGGAAGAGGCTTGGCAAAAAAAGAAATATCTGAAAAACAAATGAATGTGTTCTCTACTGCAGTGTGGGCATTGTTTTATAAACCGTTCATATTAGATTTTACTTGGGAAGATATGGAAAAACACGCAGTACTTATAGCAGATTTTATCAACTGGCATAAAGCGTTAGGAATAGAGAAACAAGGAGAATAAGATGATTGAGTTAAAAGAATATAAGGGTCATATTCGTAATTGGAATGCACTTTGCGACGAACTTCAAATCGACAAAGAGCAAGACACAAAGAATAGAGAAAGAGAAATCATTACAAAAGGTTATGAGAGATGGGGAGAAGATGTTGTAAACCATCTTATCGGAATGTTCTCATTTGCTATAGTAGATGGAGATAAAATCTACTGTGCAAGAGACCACTTTGGCACAAAACCTTTCTATTATTATGTGACAGAAGATAACGATCTTTTGTTTGGAAATCAAATAAGAAAGATTATGTCACAAGATGGATTTGAAAAAGAATTCAATCATGATATGCTTCAACTTTATTTGAATTTCACATATTGCCCTGGTGAGAACACTATGTTTAAGGGAGTTAAGAAACTTCTGCCTGGAAGATATCTTACTTTCGAAAATGGTGGGCTAAATATTACTAGATATTTCAAACCTGAATTCAATCCTGAGGAAGGCAAGTCTTTAGAAGAGTGGGCAGATGAGATTTCAAACACTATGGATGAGATTGTGAAAGAAGTTAAACTTCCTGAAGAAGAGGCTTACTCATTCTTGTCGGGTGGAGTTGATTCATCTTATGTTTTGGCGATTACTGATGCTACAACAGCTTGTTCAATTGGATATGATGAGACAGCACTTGGCGACAAGGCGGTTTATAACGGAGTTAGATATAACGAAGCTGACCTCGCCAAAGAAACAGCAGAGCACTTCGGCAGAAAATTCTCTTTGAAAGAAGTAGGACCAGAAGAGTACTTTAATGAAATCCCATTTGTAATGGAAAACATGGAGATGCCTTTGGGTGATGCTTCAGCCATCACATTTTCACTTGGATGTAAAGCAGCAGCTGCAAATAATCCACTTTGTTACTCAGGAGAGGGAGCAGATGAGTTCTTCGGCGGTTACAACGCTTACAGAAATCCAGTGAACGAAGATAAGATTAAAAACAAAGCATATATTGGTAGCACAAGTATTATGAAAGAGGAGGAAAAACAGAAACTTCTCAAAAACTATGATCCAGATGTGCAACCATTTGATATGGTTAAGGACATTTATGAAGAAACAAAAGATGATCCAGCCATTAATACAATGAGCATGATTGATATCATTAATTATCTGGAGGGTGATATTTATTTAAACGTTGATAAGACATCAACTGCTCATGGACTTGAGATTAGAATGCCACTTACAGACATAAGAATGTTTGATATAGCATCTAGATTGCCAGCAGAGTTCAAAGTAACTGAAGAGCAAAACAAGATTGCACTTCGTACTGCAGCATCTAAGATACTTCCAGATGAAGTGGCGTTTAGAAAGAAACTCGGTTTCGTAGTTCCTGTAAGATTCTGGTTGGCAGAAGAACCATATGCTAGCAAGATTAGAGAAAAATTCACAGGACCTAGTGCAGAAAAATTCTTTAATACAGATGAACTAGTAAAAATACTAGATGAATATGTAAATGGAAATAGCAACTTATGGCTAAAGAC
>CAMZGB010000010.1 GCA_947306285.1 uncultured Lachnospira sp. | reverse complement strand
TGATTGCGGGTATTGAGAAGCCAACATCGGGAAAGATTTATTTGGATGGTGAGGATATCACTGAAATGTCTATTACAGATAGAGCAAACAAGGGAATTGGTTTCGCACTTCAGCAGCCAGTCCGCTTTAAAGGTATCCAAGTATTCGACTTAATTAAACTTGCTACAGGTAAACAGATTTCTCTTGAGTCTGCATGCAAGTATTTATCTGCAGTAGGACTTTGTGCGAGAGATTATATTAATAGAGAAGTTAACGCTAGTCTTTCTGGCGGAGAATTAAAGAGAATTGAGATAGCAACTGTTCTAGCAAAAAAGAGTGAATTATCTGTCTTCGACGAACCCGAAGCAGGAATTGACCTTTGGAGCTTTAACAGTTTGATTAAAGTATTTGAAAAGATGCGAAGAGACATTGAGGACAGTTCAATTGTTATTATTTCTCACCAAGAAAGAATATTGAATATAGCTGACGAGATTATTGTTTTAGCGGATGGACAACTTACTGCTAGAGGTAGTAAGGATGAGATTATGCCAACATTGGTTGGTGTGAATGCTCCAGCTAGACAGTGCGACAAGGCTGACCCAGAGAAAGGAGATGAGTAGTATGGCAGATATTAAGTTAGATGAAATACAAAAGAGACTCCTTACTGAGGTGGCAGACCTTCATAGTGTGCCAGAGGGTGCATACAATATTCGTTCAAACTCAAAGGCTATCGCTAGACAATCTAGTGCAAATATTGAGATTGTTCCTAAAGAAGATAAAGACGGCATTGATATCAAGATTAAGGCTGGAACAAAGAACGAGAGTGTTCACATTCCAGTTGTTATGAACGAGAGTGGAATCAAGGAAAAGGTTTATAATGATTTCT
Organism: uncultured Lachnospira sp.; assembly: GCA_947306285.1. Taxonomy (GTDB): domain Bacteria; phylum Bacillota; class Clostridia; order Lachnospirales; family Lachnospiraceae; genus Eubacterium_G. Next base: position 21,047 of record CAMZGB010000010.1, on the reverse strand, counting down.
ACGTGGGCGAAGATTGCGACGTAGTTATTGTTGCTGGATGTGGTATCGACAACTGTGGACCAAAAGATTCAGAACATGATGGAATTCACAGATTCTTTGTCGGAAAGAATTCCAAGGTTAAATATGTCGAGAAGCATTATGGTTCAGGTGACGGAGAAGGAAAACGAATTCTAAATCCTGTTACTGAAGTTTACGCTGAAGAGAACAGTACTATTGAGATGGAGATGGTACAGATTAAGGGTGTCGATGATACTGATAGAAAAACTGTTGCCGAGTTGGCGGAGGGTGCAAAGATGTTTGTAAGAGAACGTCTTATGACTCACGGCAAACAACAAGCATTGAGTATATACGATGTTAAACTTAATGGTGATGATTCTAGTGCGGATGTAGTTTCTAGATCTGTAGCTAGAGATGAATCATTCCAGAAACTTGATTTAAGAGTGGATGGAAACGCCAAATGTAGTGGACACACTGAGTGCGATTCTATTATAATGGATAAGGCGAGAGTTTTAGCCGTGCCAGCACTTGAAGCTAACAATGTGGATGCAATGTTAGTGCACGAAGCGGCTATCGGAAAAATTGCTGGCGATCAATTAATTAAGTTGATGACTCTAGGTCTCACAGAACAAGAGGCTGAAGAGCAAATTATAAACGGATTCTTAAAATAGGAGAAAATATGAGTTACGCAGATCAAGTGTTTGTAGATATGTGCAAGGACATTCTAGCAAACGGAACAGACACAAAAGGCGAAAAAGTACGTCCTAAATGGGAGGACGGCTCTTTTGCGTACACAATAAAAAAGTTTGGAGTAGTTAACAGATACGACCTTCGTAAAGAATTCCCAGCCATGACATTACGTAAGACTGGATTTAAGAGTTGTGTAGATGAAGTTCTTTGGATTTGGCAGAAGAAATCTAATAATGTAAATGAGCTCAGTTCTCATATCTGGGATGCGTGGGCCGATGAAGATGGAAGTATCGGAAAAGCTTACGGTTACCAGATGAGCGTTAAACACAAATATAAAGAGGGCGATATGGATCAAGTTGACCGCGTTCTTTACGATTTGAAAAACAATCCATACAGCCGTCGAATTATGACTAACATTTATGTGCACCAGGATTTGAATGAGATGAATCTTTATCCATGCGCATACAGCATGACTTTTAATGTTAACAAAAACGAAGAGACTGGAAAGTTGGTATTAAACGGTATTCTAAACCAGCGTTCACAAGACGTGCTTGCAGCCAATAACTGGAATGTTTGCCAGTACGCAGCACTTATTCATATGTTGGCCCAGGTTAACGATATGGAAGTGGGAGAGTTTGTTCATGTGATAGCAGATGCTCATATTTATGACAAGCACGTTCCGCTAATCGAAGAGTTGATTACTAGAGAACAGCATCCGGCACCAAAACTTTGGCTTAACCCAGAGATTAAAGACTTTTATGATTTCACACCGGATGATTTAAAATTAATTGATTATGAAACTGGACCACAGATCAAATTCCCTGTGGCAGTATAGGAGATAAAATGAATTTAATTGTAGCTGTAGACAAAAATTGGGGCATCGGCAAAGACAACGACTTGCTTATCAGTATTCCTGAAGATATGCAATTTTTCAAGGAAAAGACTATGGGCAAAGTTGTTATTATGGGAAAGAATACTTTGGAGAGCTTTCCTGGTGCTAAGCCACTTAAAAACAGAACAAATATTGTGTTGGCACTCGAGACGGACTACTTGGTGGACGGAGCTACAGTAGTTTATACAATGGATGATTTCTTAAAAGAAGCAGCCAAGTATCCAAGCGAAGATGTATTTGTGATTGGTGGTGGAAGCATTTATCGTCAGATGCTTGAGCATTGTGATACGTGCTATATAACCTATATTGATCATTCCTTCGACGCGGACACATTTATTCCAAATCTTGATGAGATGGACGAATGGTATATTGCAGAGGAAAGTGAAAAGTATAATTACAATGGAATGGAATATTTCTTTAGGACATATAAGAGAAATTAAAGTTGATTGATAATTGACTGATTAGTGTGAGGGAGAAGGCATGAGAATTTTATTTGCAGAAGACGAAGAGGATTTAAATAACATTGTAAAGTCAAAATTAGAATCAGACGGGTACGTTGTTGATACGTGTTTCGATGGTGAAGAAGCGATAGACTGTTTTGATATGGCTGAATATGATGTCGTAGTTTTGGATATCATGATGCCAGTTATGGACGGCTACGCTGTGTTAGAGCACATTCGAAATACGGGAAGCACTGTACCTGTTTTATTTTTGACAGCAAAAGATTCTATTGATGATAGAGTGGAAGGCCTAGATAGCGGAGCGAACGATTATTTGGTTAAGCCGTTTTCTTTGGATGAATTGTCTGCTAGAGTGCGTGCGCTTTCTCGTAACGCGTTTGGAGAGACGAAAAATGTGATTGGAATTGCTGACCTAGAGATGGATTTATCATCTCATAAAGTTACTCGCGGTGGAAAAGAGATTGAACTCTCCGCCAAAGAATACCAACTACTTGAATACTTACTCCACAATAAAGATATTGTTATATCAAGAGAGAAGATTGAAAATCACATTTGGAATTACGACTATGAAGGCGGAACAAATGTGGTTGATGTATATGTTAGTTACTTGCGCAAAAAAATCGATGGAAATTCAGATGTTAAACTTATCCACACAGTTCGTGGAAGTGGATATGTTATTAAAGAAGGATAATCATGAAAAAAAGAAAACGCTCAATAAAATTTAATATTACGTTGACCTTTTCTATTGCAATGATTATCGTTGCTGTTTTGACATTCCTACTTATAAGAGTAGTGGCTCAAAACGTGTTAGAGGCAAATACAAGTCAGTACCTTATGAGTGCTGTCGAGTCCAATGTGGACAAAATTAAATTTACTAAGAAAAAGAACAAAAAGATCAATAAGATTACAAAAGCAGTTTTAATCAAATATAAAAATGGATATTTGAGAATTGATAGAGGCTTCTTGGATGAAATAAAAGATGTTCAGATTGGTCTTTACGATAAGGATGGAAATATTCTTTATGGTAATAATCCTTTGACGAAGGATAAGGAGATTGATTTCGTTCCGTCTTTCTCGGTATCAAGAGTTTATAAACAGAGTATTAATAAGGTTCCTTTCAATATTTACGATAGAAAATTAATTGGCAAAAAGCTTAATGGTCTATGGATTAGAGGAATGGTTCCACTCACGAATGAGATGAATCAGCTTACTAGCATAACGAAAGTGGCTGTTATGTTTTTACCTATTGTAATAATATTAGCAATTATTTTTGGATTGTTTATTTCTAGAAAACTACTTAAGCCAGTTAACAAGATGGAAGATGCGGCTTCAAAGATTACGCAGGGTTCAGATCTTAAGAAGAGAATTGATATTGGAAACGGTACCGGCGAAATCTATAATTTAGCAGATGATTTCAATGAGATGATTTCAAGACTCGATGAATCATTTGATTCGGAGAAGAGGTTTATTTCTGATGCATCTCACGAACTAAGAACGCCTATGTCTGTAATTATGGCACAAACTGAATTGACACTGGAGAAAGACAGAAATAACGAAGAATACAAGACAGCAATTGAAGTAATAAATAGACAGGGTGGAAGAATGAATACTCTTATCGATACATTGCTCGATTATACAAGATTGGAACAACGTGCGGACGAGTATGAGATGATGCCACTTGATATGTCTGAACTAGTTAATGACTTATGTGCAGACATGAAGCTAATTAAACTAAAAGACATTACACTTGAGTACAGTGTTGAACCAAATGTTTACGTCAAAGGGCATAGAGTATTACTCAGCAGAATGCTACAAAACTTAATTGATAATGCATACAAATACGGCAATGATAATGGAAACATTTGGGTAACTCTAGAAAAAGTTAAAGACCAAGTTATTCTTTCTGTTAAGGATAATGGTATTGGAATTAGCGAAAAAGGACTTGGAAAAATCTTTGATAGATTCTATAGAGAAGATACATCTAGAACACATCAAAAGAGAATGTCATATGGTTATGGTCTAGGCCTATCTATGGTTAAAAAGATAGTAGAAATGCATGAAGCTGAAATTAAAGTTTCAAGTGTAGAGGGCCAGGGAACGGAATTTAAAATATTTTTTAAAAATTAATAATTCTCTAATGTTATTCTAATGTTTGTATTTTATTATTTAGTCACAATCGTTCATGAAACGAAATAATATAATCAATAAAAAGGAGATTAAAAATGAAAAGAATTGTGAAATGTATGATGGTTGCATTATGTATGGCGGTTGCAGTTGCATTTGCAGCGGGCGTCGCAACTAATGTATCAGCAAAGAGTAAGGTTACCTACAAATTAAAGAAGGGTACACTTACTATCAAGGGTAAAGGCGACATGCCTAAGAAGATTAAAGTTAAGAAGAGTAAAGTTAAAAAGATCGTTATTAAGAAGGGTGTAAAATCAATCTCAAATAATGCGTTCAGTGGCTTTACAAAGGCAAAGAAAGTATCAATTGCTAAATCTGTTAAGAAAATTGGTATTAATGCTTTCAAGAAAACTGCAGTTAAGACTTTGACAATTCCTACTAGTTGTACAAAACTTGGTTCGGGATTTATTGATAGTTGTAAGAAACTAGACACACTAACAGTTCCAGGAAACTTTACAATTATTAACAAGAGTGGAAAAGCACAGCAGTATAGAAAATCAACAAGTGGCACAAACCTAGAGACAGTAATATTCAATACTAATTTAGATTACAATGTGGCTGCATATTTTAGAACATATGATTTCCAAACAGCTGCTACAGATCCTAAGTTCAAAACATTTGACGGTGTTATCTATACTAAAGACGGAACAGGTATTGTAAGAGTTCCTTCAGCTAGAGATACAATTACACTTAAAAATGGTTGTACAGATTTCAATACATATGCTGTAACATATGTAAGTGGAGGAAAAAATGATTTTACTTGCTTTGACTTAAAGAGAGTTACAATTCCACAGACAGTAGTTAGAGTAAATAACGAAGCATATGCAGATGATCAGAGTACTAACCGTGATAGAAGCCTAGATATTGCTTTTGATAATACAAAACTTGAAATGCCTGAAATTGTTAGACTTAAGAATCGTTTTGTAATTAGTGCAGAAAGTCTAATGAAGAAACTTCCTACACGTATTGCAAAGGTCGACGATGTGTATGTGGGTGATAGCAAATACTTAATTCAAGGAAGTGACATAAATACAACTAACCTTCCAGATGGAGTAACAACAATTTGTGAAGAAGCATTTAAAGGATTGGGTGTGCAGGATGTTATTCTTCCAGCTTCTGTTACAAAAATTGACAATTATGCATTCGAAAATACATATTTAAACAATATTAATCTTGATTATGTTAAGTCAATTGGAAAAGCAGCATTTAGAGGAACTAGATTCACAAAGATTGAATTACCAGCAACAATTACAGCAGTATCTGATCAATTGTTCTATGATTGTCAGGAGCTAACTGAAGTAACATTTAAGGGAGAACTTAAGTCGGTAGGTGCAAAAGCATTCTACAACACAAGAGTTAATATTAATGATTTCTTAAAAAACAATGCTAAGTTAGATACAATCGGAAAGTCAGCATTTGAAAATGTAGGTTGGACAAATATTACAATCCCAGCAAACATTAAGACAGTTGGCGACTATGCATTCTATGAGACAAACAATACTAAGTTTGCTCTAGTTAAAGGAAATACATCTGGATTCTCACAGAAAGCATTTGGTGCTAAAACAGGTGTAACATTCCAGTTTGAGCAAGGAGTTGCACAGGCATGGACATATCCAGATCATGATTATTATTCAACAAAGAAGAACTCTAAACTATCAGTTTGGTGGGATAAAGTTTCTGAAGTAAACGGATATGATATCTGGGTTGCTAAGGATGCTAAGCTTACAAAGGGTGTTAAGAAGTATACAGCTAAATATAACGAAAAGAGCAAGAACATTACAATCAAAGCAAAGAAAGCTAAAGGATTGAAATACTTCGGAATTAGACCTTATAAGAATGTTAACGGTAAGAAAGTATACGGTAAATGGTCAATCAAAGCACTATAATATTTGATTAATATTTAGGGTATACAGTGAAATGTATACCCTAAAATTATCTTTTACGGAGGTGATTTAAATGAAAAATTTCATAAAGAATAAAAAATTAATAATTACCTTCATTAGTTGTTTGGTTGTTGTCATTTTGGCTTTCATTGGCGTTACCGCTATGAAAATGATTGCTAAGGATAGCTCTATAGGTTCTGAAGCTGCAAAAAAGTTCGCTTTATTAGATGCGGGCGTTCAGGAAAAGAATATAGAAGATATTGATGTCCAATTTGACTACAAGGATTCTGCATATGTTTATAATGTGGATTTTGAGACACAAAAAAAGGAATATCATTACTATGTGAAAGCTTCTAACGGTATTATTCTTGAAAAGAAGATTATAAAAAAGAAAAAGCATAAGAAGAAAAAAGACAAGAAAGAATCTAAGAAGAAAAAAACTAATAAGTCGAAGAAGTCTAAGAAGAAAAAAGGGAAATCAAAATCCAGTTCTAAGAGCGAGAAGAAAATCAAAGAAACCACAAAGAAAGTTAAATCGAAGAAGAATAAAGGTAGCGATAATGTGGATGAAGTGATTGGGCTTGATCAAGCAAAAAGTATTGCTATAAGTAGTTCTGGTGAGAGCCCAGGAGATGTTATTTTTACAATCGCTAGACTGAATGGCGATGAATATGATCTTCAGTTCTATAATGGTAACAAAGAATATAACTATTCTATAGATGCATTTAGTGGTTCAGTAATAAGTGGATATTCAAATACATTAGACGAAAGAGATTCAAATGATTAGTAATAGAAAACGAGGTGTTTGTTAAACACCTCGTTTTTTGCATATATCTTTAAGACAACATTTGTCACAATAAGGGGTAGTTCTAGCAGTACATATTTCCCTTCCATGTATAACAAGTCTGTGACAAAAATCGCTGCCTTCTTCAGGCGGAATTAATTTCCAAAGCTCCATCTCAACTTTCTTAGGATCTTTAATGTTGTTGATAAGCCCAAATCTATTTACAAGTCTAATGCAGTGTGTATCTGTAACAATAGCAGGACCACCAAACACATCTCCAATAATAAGATTTGCTGATTTTCTACCAACTCCTGGAAGTTTAAGCAAGTCTTTCATATTGTCAGGAACTTTATAATCAAAGTCATCTCTGAGCATCTGCATACAGGCTTTGATATCTCTAGCCTTACTTTTTCCAAGCCCACATGGTCTTACGATCTCTTCAATCTTACTAACTGGAGCATCTGCGATTGCATCAATGTCTGGGTATTTCTTATATAGTTCTGGTACTATTTTGTTAACTCTTTCGTCTGTACATTGTGCAGCTAATCTTACTGAAATAAGAAGCTTCCATGCAACGCTTATGTCTAAAGTGCACGATGCATCTGGATATTCTTTTTTTAGTCTATTCACTATTTCTAGTGCTAATTCTTTCTTTCGCATATGGGCATTATACCACAGAGTATGTTATAATACCTAATTGGAGAGAAGAAAGGACAACTATGAGACATAACTATCATAAGATAAGTGAAGAATTACAAGAGCAAATTAGAGAAGATATGAAAAATCATTACGAGAGTCCTTATCGTTGTAATGATGAAGATATCGTTCGTAGAAATATGGAAAGAGATCAGGCTACGCTTTGGAGGCCTGCTTTTCAGCGTGATATAGAAAAGATTTTGCATATTCCATATTACAGTAGATATACAGATAAAACTCAAGTATTCTCATTTATCAACAATGATGATATTTCTAGACGTGCATTACATGTTCAGTTAGTTGCTCGTATTGCTAGAAACATTGGACGAGTTCTTGGACTTAATGAAGATTTGATTGAGGCTATGGCTCTTGGTCACGATATTGGACACACTCCTTTTGGACATGCTGGTGAGAGATATCTAAATGATGTTTATCATGCAAGAACTGGCCGATACTTTAACCACAATGTTCAGAGTGCGAGAGTTCTAGACAAATTGTTCCAGAGAAATATAAGTCTTCAAGTTTTGGATGGTGTTCTTTGTCACAATGGTGAGTTTGAACAGAAGGAGTATAGACCTAAACTGGGCAAAACTTTCGAAGACCTCGACAAAGAAATTGAATCTTGTTATACAGATGGACCATCAGCTATCAAGTCATTGGTTCCAACTACGCTAGAGGGATGTGTGGTTAGAATATCAGATATGATTGCATATATTGGTAAAGATAGACAAGATGCTTTGACGGCGAAGATTATAGATCAAGATACAGAGTTTTCAAGCGAGAGCATTGGTGATAAGAATGCTGAAATTATAAATAATCTTAGTGTTGATATTATTGAGAATAGCTATGGTAAAGATTATATTCTATTAAGTGAATCGGCATACAATGATTTAAAAACTGCTAAGCGTGAGAACTACGAAATGATTTACTTAAGCGAAGATACTCAAAAAGAGTACGACAGTATTATTAGACCTATGTTTGAGAAGCTATATGACAGATTGTATGAAGATGTAGTATCTGGAGATGAGGATTCAATCATTTACAGACATCATATTAAGTTTATTAACAACAATAATTATGATAGAGGGGCAAGTGATTATAGGGAAGAAGACAAACACCAGATTGTAGTGGATTTCATCTCAAGTATGACAGACGATTATTTTATTGCTTTATACAACAAATTGTTCCCGAATGAAAATGTAAATATTAACTTTAAAACATACTTTTAAAGACACAGAAAAAAACGAGAAAATGAACGATTTTTAGTGAATTTCTCGTTTTTTTCTGCCTTGAAAAGAACACTCATTTTTGTTATAATCTTATCAATTTGGATACATGAAATTCAAAAGATTTTAGCGAGGAAAAATAATGAAAGCATACCTAATTTTAGAAGATGGTACGGTGTTTGAGGGCACTTCCATAGGAACCGAAAAAGAGGTTATAAGTGAAGTTGTTTTCAACACATCTATGTGGGGTTATTTAGAAGTTTTGACTGACCCTTCATATGCTGGACAAGCCGTGTGTATGACATATCCTTTAATAGGAAACTATGGTATCTGTTATGAAGATATGGAATCACTCAAACCTTGGCCAGACGCGTACATCGTACACGAGTTAAGTAGAACGAATAGTAACTTCCGTTCAGAAGGCTCTATCCAAGATTTCTTGGTAGATAATGATATTCCAGGAATTGCTGGTATTGATACAAGAGCACTCACAAAGATCCTTAGAAATAAGGGAACAATGAATGGAATGATTACGACTAAGAAGTATGACAACTTAGATGAAATACTTCCAAAGATCAAAGAATACAAAGTAAGTGGTGTGGTTGATGCCGTTACTTGTGATTCGAAGAAAGAATTAGAGTCCTTAGTCGAGGGCAAGAATTATAAAGTGGCTCTACTTGATGTTGGAGCTAAGAACAATATTCCACATTCATTACAGAAGTATGGATGTGATGTTACAGTTTTTCCTGCTAGAACACCTGCTGAAGATATTATCGCATTTGAACCAGACGGAATTATGCTTTCAAACGGTCCTGGAGATCCAAAGGAATGCGAATATGAAATAGAGCAGATTAGAAAACTATATGATACAGATATCCCAATCTTTGCGATTTGTCTTGGACATCAGTTGATGGCTTTGGCAATGGGATTTGATACAAAGAAGATGAAGTATGGTCACAGAGGTGGTAACCACCCAGTTATTGACCTAGATAGCAAACACGTTTACATCTCTTCACAAAACCATGGATATATGGTTGATGACGAGTCAGTAGATGAGTCCGTTGCAAAGGTTGCGTTTGTAAATGTAAATGATAAGACTGTAGAAGGTCTACGTTATAAAGACAAAAATATATTTACAGTACAATTTCACCCTGAAGCATGCCCTGGTCCACAGGATTCAGAGTGTCTTTTTGGTGAGTTCATAAATATGATGGAGGTGAAGAAGAATGGCTAGAGACGAAAGCATCAAAAAAGTATTAGTCATAGGTTCAGGCCCCATCGTTATTGGTCAAGCTGCAGAGTTTGACTACGCTGGAACACAGGCGTGTCGTTCGCTAAAGGAAGAGGGATTGGAAGTTGTTCTTCTAAACTCTAACCCAGCGACTATTATGACAGATAAGGATATTGCAGATGAGGTTTATATTGAGCCTCTAACAGTTCCTATTTTAGAAAAGATTATTGAGAAAGAAAAACCTGACAGCATTCTTCCAACACTTGGAGGACAAGCTGGACTTAACCTTGCAATGGAAATTGCAGAGACAGGTTTCTTAGAAGAGCATAATTGTAGATTGATTGGTACAACAAGTGCGACTATCAAAAAGGCAGAGGACCGTCTTGAGTTTAAAGAGACTATGGAAAAGATTAATGAGCCTTGTGCGCCTTCACTTGTTGTTGAGAGCATTCAAGAGGGAATCGATTTTGTAAACAAGATTGGATACCCAGTTGTTCTTCGTCCTGCTTACACACTTGGTGGTAGTGGTGGCGGAATTGCTCACAACCAAATGGAACTAGAAGAGATTCTAGAAAATGGTCTAAGACTTTCTCGTGTGGGACAGGTATTGGTTGAGAAATGTATTGCCGGCTGGAAAGAGATCGAGTACGAGGTAATGCGTGACTCTGCTGGAAACTGTATCACAGTTTGTAACATGGAAAACATTGATCCTGTTGGAGTTCATACTGGTGACAGTATAGTAGTAGCTCCTTCACAGACATTGGGCGACAAAGAGCACCAGATGCTTAGAACATCAGCTCTTAATATCATAAATGAACTTGGAATTACTGGTGGATGTAACGTGCAGTATGCTTTGCATCCAGAAACTTTTGAGTACTGTGTTATTGAGGTTAACCCAAGGGTTAGTAGATCTTCGGCGCTCGCGTCAAAGGCTACAGGTTATCCAATTGCAAAGGTAGCAGCGAAGATTGCTATCGGATACACATTGGATGAAATTAAAAATGCAATCACTCAAAATACATTTGCCAGCTTTGAGCCTACACTTGATTACTGTGTAGTTAAACTTCCAAGACTTCCATTTGATAAGTTTATTACAGCTAGTAGAAAACTAACTACTCAGATGAAGGCTACTGGAGAGGTTATGAGTATTTGTAACAACTTTGAAGGTGCCTTGATGAAGGGTATTAGATCGCTAGAGCAACATGTTGAGTGCTTGAGAGATTATGATTTCTCTGACCTAACGGATGATGAGTTAGAAGAGATGCTACACAAAGTAGATGATAGAAGAATCTGGATTGTAGCAGAAGCACTAAGACGTGGAGTTAGTTATGAGCACATTCATGAAATCACAATGATTGATGAATGGTTTATTGATAAGATTGCAATTATTACTGAGATGGAGAAAGCTATCGAGACTGAAGAACTAACTGTCGAATTGCTAAGAGAAGCAAAGAGAATTGAATTCCCAGATTCAGTTATTGCAAGACTTACAGGTAAAACTGAAGATGAGATTAAACAGATGCGCTACGACAATAATATAGTAGCGGCATATAAGATGGTTGATACATGTGCTGCTGAGTTTGAGGCTGCAACACCTTATTACTATTCAGTATACGGTGGAGAGGATGAAGCAGAAGAAACAAATCCCGATAAAAAAGTTCTAGTTCTTGGTTCTGGTCCAATAAGAATTGGTCAGGGTATCGAGTTTGACTTCTGTTCAGTTCACTGTACTTGGGCTTTCAAAGAGGAAGGCTACGAGACAATTATCGTAAACAACAACCCAGAGACAGTTTCTACTGACTTTGATATTGCCGATAAACTTTACTTTGAGCCACTTACACCAGAGGATGTTGAAAACATTGTTAACATTGAAAAGCCAGATGGTGCTGTAGTTCAGTTTGGTGGACAGACTGCTATCAAACTTACAGAGGCTCTAATGAAGATGGGTGTACCAATTCTTGGAACAAAGGCTGAGGATGTGGACGCAGCCGAGGATAGAGAGTTATTCGACGAAATCCTTGAGAAGTGCGAAATCCCAAGACCTACAGGTGGTACAGTCTTTACAGCGGACGAAGCAAAGAAAGTGGCAAACGAACTTGGTTATCCAGTTCTAGTTCGTCCATCATACGTTCTTGGTGGACAGGGCATGCAGATTGCCACTGACGATAAAGAGATTGAAGAATTTATGGAAATCATAAACCGAATTGCACAAGATCACCCAATCCTTGTTGATAAATATTTGCAAGGAACTGAGGTGGAAGTGGATGCTATCTGTGACGGCGAAGATATCTTGATTCCAGGTGTAATGGAGCATATCGAGCGAGCAGGTGTGCACTCGGGTGATAGTATTTCGGTTTATCCGGCATACTCATTGCCACAGGATATAATCGATACTATTGAAGAGTATACAAGAAGACTTGCAATCGCACTTCACGTAAAGGGAATGATTAACATCCAGTTTATTGTGTGCGATGGACAAGTTTATGTTATAGAGGTTAACCCACGTTCATCACGTACGGTTCCATACATTAGTAAGGTTACAGGAATTCCAATTGTTAAGCTTGCTACAAAATGTATTATTGGAAACACAATTAAGGGCTTGGGCTACACTCCAGGACTTCAGCCAAATGCTGATTACTATGCAATCAAGATGCCAGTGTTCAGTTTTGAGAAGATACGTGGAGCTGAGACTAGCTTAGGACCTGAGATGAAATCTACTGGTGAGTGTTTGGGAATTGCCAAGACCTTCGACGAGGCCTTGTACAAGGCATTCTTGGGTGCTGGAACAATCTTGCCTAAACATAAAAAGGCAATTGTATCAGTTAACGATGCTGATAAGGATGAGATGGCGCCGCTTGCCAAGAGATTGGAAGATTTGGGTTATGAAATCTATGCGACAAGAAGTACAGCAAAACATTTGAGGGACCACGGTGTTGATGCAATCATGGTTAACAAGATCCAGCAGGAAGCACCTACGGTTATGGATTTGCTACTTGAGCATAAGATTGATATTGTTATCGATACTCCAACGCAGGGTAGAGATAAACATAGAGATGGATTCTTAATTAGAAGAACATCTATTGAGACTGGTGTTAATTGCTTCACAAGTTTGGATACTGTTGATGCATTACTCAAGAGTTTGGAGAGTGATGCAAAAAGCAATATGACATTGATTGATGTAGCAAAGATATAATTTAGGGTATGGAGAGAAACACAGCTGGAAAGGTTGTGTTATGAAAAAGTTAATAAACAAAGTTGTTGGCGGAAGATATGTCGTGTGCGATATGCTTGGAAAAGGTGGCTTTTCTGTAGTTTATCGCGTCAAAGACATACAAACAAGCAAAGAGTTTGCGATGAAGAATTATTTCTCGTCCAATCCCGCTGACACAAAGAATCTTTTGGAAGGTTTGGAGAGAGAATTAAATGTGCTTAAAAACACATCTCATCCAAACCTTCCAAAAATTTACGATTTAATAAAAGAGAATGGCAGTTTCTTTTTGATTATGGAAATCGTAAAAGGCGAAAATTTGAAAAGTATTGTTGATAGAAAAGGGCACTTCAAAAACAAAGAAATAAAACACATAATGAAACAAGTATGTAGTGCACTTTATTATTTACATTCGCTTGAGCCACCTATTGTTTATCGTGATCTTAAACCATCAAATATAGTGATGGATGAACGAGGAAAAGTAAAGCTAGTGGATTTTGGTATTGCCAAGAGATATTCTAAAGAGATAGAAGTGACAGAGAGGGCTTTTGGCAGTAGGGGTTTTGCTGCGCCAGAACAGTTTGGTAATAAACAAGGTTTTTCCATTTATAATACTGATATTAGAACTGATGTTTATGGAATAGGGACCACTATGTACTATCTTAGGAGTGGTAAAGTCTTCGTGGATGGAGTATGGCCAATAGTTATTGGACAAAGACTAAAAAATATAATAAAAAAATGTACAAAGACTGACCCTAGTAATAGATATCAAAATATGATTGAAGTGCTTTGTAGACTAGAAAAATTATAAGGCTTTTACCTTGCATAAACGTTAAAAATAAAATATTATATTAGGGATGAAATAAAACATCTTGAGAGGTTGAATAAATGAATTATACTGAAGCAAAAGAACTATTAGAAAAGAATAATCAAAGTCATTTACTAGAATATTTTGATGAGTTAAATGATGAGCAAAAAGAACATTTGCTTGAGCAGATTTCTGAGATCGATTTTGATTTAATTAAGTTGATTGAAAATGCTGACACTCCAGATGAAAGAGGTGTTATTACACCTTTGGATGCTGAGGTGTCTATTAAAGATATAGAGGAAAACGCAGAGAAGTTTCGTGCAAAAGGTTTAGAGGCTATCAAAGAGGGCAAGGTAGCAGCATTGCTTCTTGCTGGTGGAATGGGAACTAGACTTGGTTCTGACAAGCCAAAGGGAATGTATAACATTGGCGAGACTAAAGATGTTTTCATCTTTGAGATGTTAATTAGAAACTTAATGGACGTGGTTGATGAAGCAGGAGTTTGGGTTCCTCTTTATATCATGACTAGCGAGAAGAACGACAAAGATACAAGAAATTTCTTCGAGGAGAAGAATTACTTTGGATATAACAAGGACTATGTGAAGTTCTTTAAGCAGGAGATGGCTCCAGCGTGTGATTTCGACGGAAAGATTTACCTAGAGAGAAAAGATAGAATATCTACTTCACCTAATGGAAATGGTGGTTGGTTTATTTCTTTTGCAAAGGCTGGTTTATTGGATGAGGCTAAGGCTAAAGGAATTGAATATATCAACCTCTTCGCCGTGGACAATGTATGTCAGAGAATGGCTGATCCATTGTTTGTTGGTGCTATGTTAGATGGTGGATATGTTTCTGCGTCGAAGGTGGTTTCAAAAGCAGCACCAGAAGAAAAGGTGGGTGTGCTTTGTTTGGAAGATGGAAAACCATCAATCGTGGAATACTACGAGTTAACAGAAGAAATGAGGTATGAGACTTTGCCAGACGGCAGTCTTGCATATAAAGATGGAGTAATACTTAATTACTTATTCTCTATTAAGGCATTAGAGGAGAATATGCATAATAATCTAGTGACTCATGTTGTTAAGAAAAAGATTGAGTGCCTAGATGAAAATGGAAATACTGTAAAGCCAGAGACTGAGAATGGATATAAGTTTGAGACATTGGTTCTAGATATGATTCACGATATGGATAATTGTTTGGCTTATGAAGTAATAAGAGAAAAAGAGTTTGCGCCAATTAAGAATAAGACTGGCGTAGATTCAGTAGATACAGCAAAAGAGTTGCTTAAGAAAAATGGAGTTGAACTTTAATGAAAAAGATACTTGAATTAATAACTGAAGAATTTGAAAAAGCATTTGAGAGCAAGGGTTACGATAAATCTCTTGCTATAGTTGGTGTGTCAAATAGACCTGACCTTTGTGAATACCAGTGTAATGGAGCAATGGCTGGTGCAAAGAAATATGGTAAAGCGCCAATAACTATAGCAGAAGATATTGTTGATGAAGTTAAAAACAATGAGATGTTTTCTAAGGTAGAAGCTATAAACCCTGGCTTTATTAATATTGATTTAAATAATGAATTTGTTGCTAAGTACTTAAATGAATTAAAAGATGTTGAACACTTTGGAGTTGAAAAGCAGGATAAAACTATAGTGGTAGACTATGGCGGAGCAAACGCTGCAAAGCCACTTCATGTTGGACACTTGCGTTCAGCTGTCATTGGTGAGAGTATTAAGCGAATTAAGGCATATATGGGTAACAAAGTTATTGGCGATGTTCATTTAGGAGATTGGGGTCTTCAGATGGGTCTAATTATTATGGAGTTGAAGGATAGAAAACCTGACCTTCCATACTTCGACGAAGACTTTGATGGAGAGTATCCAGAAGAGGCTCCATTTGATATTGCCGAACTAGAAGAAATATATCCTGCAGCAAGTGCTAAGGCTGCTGAGGATGAGGACTTCAAAGAGGCAGCTGGAGAGGCGACAAGAAAGCTTCAGGATGGTTATAAACCATATCGTGCGTTGTGGAAGCACATTATGAATGTTTCTTTAGAAGATTTAAAGAAAAACTATGACAGACTAAATACACACTTTGACCTTTGGAAAGGTGAGAGTGATGCTAATCCATATATAGAGGATTTGATCCAAGAGTTGATTGACAAAGGACTTGCTTATGAGAGCGAGGGTGCTTTGGTTGTAGATATAAAGAAGGATGATGATAAGAAAGAATTCCCACCATGTATTGTTAGAAAGTCAGACGGTGCAGCGCTTTATGCCACATCAGATCTTGGAACAATAATTGAGCGTGAGAAAGAATTTCAACCTGACGAGTACATTTACATTACTGATAAACGTCAAGAACTTCACTTCACACAAGTCTTCCGTGTTGCTAAGAAAGCAGGATTTGCACCAGAAGATAGAGATATGGAGTTTGTCGGATTTGGTACGGTTAATGGCAAAGATGGAAAGCCTTTTAAGACTCGTGATGGTGGAGTATATCGTTTAGAGTATTTGATTGATGATATAAATGAAGCAGTCTTCGAGAAGATGAAAGAAAACAAGTCTTTGGATGAAGATGAGGCAAAGAAAGTGTCTGAAATAGTTGGACTTGCCGCTCTTAAGTATGGAGATCTTTCGAATCAAGCAAACAAAGACTATATCTTCGATTTAGAAAAGTTTGCTTCTTTTGAAGGAAATACAGGACCGTACATTCTTTATACAATCGTGAGAATTAAATCTATTCTTGAGAAGTATAAAGCTGAGGGCGGAAGTTTAGATGGACTAGAGATTAAATCAACTGAAAATGAATCACAGAAGAAACTTATGATGGAACTTGTTAAGGTAAATGAAGTGATTGAATCAGCATCCGACGAGCTTGCTCCACATAAGATCTGTCAGTATTTATATGAATTATCAAATACATTCAATGGTTTTTATCATGACACAAAAATATTGACGGAAGAAGATGAGGATAAGAAGAGAGGATATATTGCGTTACTTATTCTTACAAAGGAAGTGCTTGAAACTGGAATTGATTTGCTAGGTTTTAGTGCACCAGATAAAATGTAATATAAAAGGACCCTAAAAAGGGTCCTTATTTAATGCAATAAAAAAGGATTCGATTTCTCGAATCCTTTTATTGTTTTATTGATTTGATTTAGCTGCTTTTGTTGCTTTAGCAGATGCCTTTTTAGTAGTTTTAACCTTTTTGCTAGCAGATGGTGTTTTGACATTTGCTGAAGGCTGATTTTGCATATTAGCTTGAGTGTTATTCTGAACGTTAGGGTCAGTAGCTTGAATTAGTACTTGTCTTAAACTCTCAATTTCCTGTTCGTTCCATGACTTTGGTTCTGTAGGTGTTTCAACTAGACCACTTTGTCTTGCAACAGAAATTCCTAAATAACCTATAACTAAAATAGCAATAATACCAGCTATAACGTAAGGGTAAATCTTCTTTATTTTTGATAAAACTTTATTTTTTTTCTTTGGATTTTTACGATCTTTCTTTTGTTGTTTATATCTATCAACTTTTGCCTGACTCATTATTTATACCTCTCATAATAAAAATCTTTTAATATTATAAAACAAACTCAACTGTAAAACAAGAACTAATTATGATATACTAGAAAACCTAGAAACAAAGGAGAAAAGGGCTTAAGTGAAGTATAAATACATTATTTTTGACCTAGATGGAACACTGAGTGATTCGAAAGAAGGCATCACAAAAAGTGTCCAATATGCATTAGGAAAAGTTGGAATAATTGAAGAGAATTTAGATAATCTTGAGCATTTTGTAGGACCTCCGATGGTAGATGAATACATAAAGACTTACAAAATGTCTAAAGAAAAAGCCTTTGAAACCTTAGGTTATTATAGGGAAAGATATACACCTATCGGCATTTATGAAACAAAAAGATATAAAGGTGTTAAAAAAATACTAGATGCAATAAAGGAAAAAGGACTTAAAATAGGAATGGCGACATCGAAGCCAGAGAATATGGCTGAAGAAGTTGCAAGATATCTTGAAATATATGATTACTTTGACATTATTTGTGGAGCAGATCTTCATGGACCAAGACAAAGTAAAGAAGAAGTTTTGAAAAAAGTGTTTGAAAACACAGATTTTTCAAAAGAAGAAGCTATACTAGTTGGTGACACTAAATATGATATAGAAGGTGCCAACAAACTAGGAATTGATAGTGTTGGAGTAAGTTGGGGCACTGGAACTGTTGAAGAAATGATGGATGAAGGTGCTATAGAAGTTTTTGATACATACGAACCATTGATTGAGTTTCTGGTAGGAGAATAAATTGAAAAATAGAGAAAGAGTTACAGTTGGACATTTATGGGGAGCAATATACCCTGCACTTTTGTATTTACTTATAACAATAGTGGCGGGTATTATTTTGGTGATTATTCAACATAAAGTCGTGGTTAATGATAATTCAATAAATGTTAAGACAATAGATCAGAATATGTCTTTGATAATCACTTTCTTTGGCGCACTTATTACAGTGCCTATTCTTATTGTAATTAAATATTTAGATATAAAGAAAGAAAGACTAAGAGGCGCATACGGTTATAAATCGGTTTTCTTCTTAAAATATTTGTTCATAGTTCCTTTTGCTATTTCATTTATGTATGCGGCAAATGTTATAGTTTCAATAATAGAAAAACTCCTTCCAAGTATTGCGCATTCCTTCGACGAGACTGCGAAGGCAATTTATGGCGCTAATATTACTGTACAAGTAATTACAGCTGTTATTTTAGGACCTATAGTGGAAGAGTTAATATTCAGAGGCTTGATGTATATTAGACTTAAAAGAATGTTTGGACCAGGAATAGCGGCATTTGTGACAGGATTGATATTTGGTCTATATCACGGAAATGTTTCTCAGGGAATATATGCATTTATATTTAGTTACGCAGCAATTTTCATATATGAACAGTACAAAAATATATGTGCGCCTATAATAATGCATATGGTTGCAAATGGAGTCTCGGTACTTGTATCTTTTGTGTTTAAAGATTATAATACTTCATCAGGAAGTGCAAAAGCTCAGGTAGGCGCTCAAACAGAATTATTAGGATTAATTTTTGTGTTTGTCATTAGCGCAATAGTTTGTGGGTTATTTGCATTGTGTATTAAAAAGTTTGTTAATCCAAGAAAGAAATAAACGGAGACAAGAATGAAATTACTGACGGTAGCAATACCTTGTTACAATTCAGAAGAATATATGGAAAAGAGCATTAGAAGTGCTCTTAATGGTGGTGAAAAAGTGGAAGTGTTAATCATTGATGATGGTTCAACAGATTCCACGCTTGATATTGCCAAAAAATATGAGAAAAGATTTCCTAACATAGTTAGAGTTGTTCATAAAGAAAACGGCGGACACGGTGATGCTGTAAATGCCGGAATCAAAAACGCAACAGGTGAGTACTTTAAAGTTTTAGACAGTGATGATGTTCTCGGAAAAAAAGCAATGGCTAAAGTTCTAAACTTTCTTGAGAAAGCAGTTAATGAAAGTTTAAACATTGACATGGTTATTACAAACTTTATGTATGACAAGCAAGGTGTTAAGCGTAAAAAGATAATGAAGTATAAACACGCTATGCCTACAGGAAAAGTCTTTACATGGGATGATGTTAAACTTGGTCAGACGCAGTATCTTTTGATGCATTCGGTAATGTATAAGACGGAAGTGCTCCGAAAATCTGGTCTTGAACTTCCAAAGCATACTTTCTACGTAGACAATATTTATGTGTTTACACCATTGCCATACGTGAATAGAATCTATTACTTAGATGTAGTTTTCTATAAATACTATATTGGAAGAGAAGACCAATCTGTAAATGAGTCTGTTATGATAAAAAGACTTGATCAACAGTACAGAGTTACAAGAATTATGCTAGATGACTACTGTCATATGAACATCTCAAATAAGAGATTGGATGCAGTGTTAGTTCATTACTTTGATATGATGATGTGCGTATCTACAATAATGTCTTTAAGAGAAGGTTCTAGATTAAGACTAAAAGACAAAGATGAATTGTGGGACCACTTGGAAGCAAAGAATCCAGAATTATATAAGAAGGTTAGAAAATCATTGCTTGGAAGGTCAATGAACTTACCTGGAAAATATGGAAGAAAGACTTCAGAGTTCTTTTACAAAGTAGTGCAAAAGATATTTGGATTTAATTAAAAAAGAGTAAACAAAAAACTGTCGTGAATACGACAGTTTTTATTATGTGTAAATATTAGTATTGTTTTGAAAAGTCAAAGTTCTTGAAAGCAACCTTAAAGATTACAAAGTATAGGACAAATGATAGAAGTGCACCGGCTACCAAGTCGACTATTGAGTGTTGCTTTAAGAATATTGTTGATAGACAAATGCATATTGTTAGAATTAGTGAGCCTATCTTGATTCGTTTTGCTGCCTTTCCAGTTTTAAGTGTTGGGCTATTAACTAAGCATATGTGTGCTGAAATGGTAGCAAATACATGAATACTTGGTAGGACGTTTGTCGGTGTATCAGTTGTATATAGGAATTTGACGACGTCTAACAATATATTATCCCTAGTTATATTTGCAAAATCGACTCTAAGGTTTAAGCCGTTTGGATAAATTGTACATATAACAAGACAAAGTGTCATTCCTAAAAACTCATACGCACAAAGTCTATAGAACTCATTCTTTGATTGCATGAATATAAATGCGAAAACAACTGGGATATATAAGAACCATAAAATGTATGGAATAATAAACCATTCGTTGAAAGGTAAAACGTCATCTAGAGGTATATGAATAAAGTGCATACCCGGATAACTGGCTGGATATGACTTCTCTAATAAAATAAACCATGGCATATAGATAAAGAAATAAAGTACTGGCCATAGTTGTTTTAAGTTATGCGGTTTTAGACGTTCTTTATTAAACATAGGTGTAGTATAACACCCATATAAAGTGCTTGACAACTTTTTTATTA
>CAMZGB010000009.1 GCA_947306285.1 uncultured Lachnospira sp. | reverse complement strand
CACCTAAGTATTATTACTTTGATACAAAGTACAGATAGAGGGTTGTTGCAGAAAATGGGCATAATGCTCATTTTTTCTTTATTTTTAACTATTTCAATATAGGTAGTGGTTATAACGACACCTTAAAATTATGGTAAAATTTCTATTATTTGAAAAACCTATGGTGAAACACATACCCCCTATGACGAAACAGATACACCTATGGTGAAACAGTATGTGTTTCCATATAGGTTCCGACCATGTGCACCAACTTATAAACATAAGATTGGTACAATAGTGTCAGTTCTTTTTTTGGATAGCATCTAACTTTTTATAAATATGGCTTTTATGGTCGGTTCTAAAACAGGCCATTTTTTGATAAAAATCAAGAAATCATATTCTCAATACTGGTTAAAAATATATGACTTTATGGAAAAAGACTCTATATTTCGTTATAATCATTAGTGATTATTGTCTTACATAGGCTTGGTATCAGATGGCAAAAATAAAATTTAAATCTGCAAACGAATCACAACTAGAAGCAATAAACACAACCAAAGGGCCGCTTTTAATCATTGCTGGTCCAGGCACTGGGAAAACATTTACACTTATTAATCGTGCTTTAAATATGATTGTGAATGAGAAGGTGGATCCTTCTAAGATTTTATTTGCGACATTTACTGAAAAAGCTGCACATGAATTAGTAACGCGTTTGTCAAATGCACTTGATGAACACGGCATTGATTTCAATCCTAATGAAATGTATCTTGGAACCTTTCACTCAATTTGTTTAAAGATTCTTAAAGAGCATATAGCGTTTACTAACTTAAAAAAGAACTTTTCATTAAAGGACCAATTTGACCAACAGTATTTTATTTATCAGCACTATAACGATTTTGCGGCGATAGAGAATTTTGATGCTTACATCAGTGGTGGCTCATTCTGGGATAGATGCGAAGACATAATGAAATATGTTAATAGACTTGAAGAAGAGCTAATTGACTGTGAAAAGCTCATTCAATCCGCTAATACTTCTCATCGATTCTATGGGATGTTAATGAAGAAATATCAGGAATTAAGAATAGAAAATAACTTTTTGGATTTTTCATCAATTCAAACAGAAACATATAAAATGCTATTAAATTATCCTGATATTAAAAAAGAGATACAGGACTCCATTGATTACGTGATGATTGATGAGTATCAAGACACCAACCACATCCAAGAAAAGCTGACCTTTTTGTTTGGTGAAAAGAATAATAACATTTGCGTGGTTGGAGATGATGACCAAGCTATATATAGATTTAGAGGTGCAACAGTAAGAAATATCTTAGAGTTTCCAAGCCACTTCAAAACTTGTAAACAAGTATCATTAACTAAGAATTACCGTTCTCACAAAGACATAGTGGATTTTTATAACGAATGGATGGAAACAACTAGTGGCCGTGAATATCAGTGGGATTGGAAAAAGTACAGATACCCTAAAACAATTGTCCCTGCAAAAGAAAATAATTGCTTAGAGCCCGCTGTAATTCAATGCTCTACTAAAGAAGCCGATTTTATAAACGAAAAGACTTTGTCTTTAATACATGATTTGTTAGATTCAGGAAGAATAAAAGATTTAAACCAAATAGCATTTTTATTCCGCTCAGTTAAAAGCCCGGCTGTTAAAGCTTTAGCGGATTATTTAGAATCGAATAATATACCCGTTTATTCCCCAAGATCAAATATGTTCTTTGAAAGAAAAGAAGTAATGGTGATGCTTGGAACTTTGATTTTCACATTCCCTCAATATGCAATAGCCCTACAAAAAGGCGAAGCCAATCAAAGTGTAGCTCCATATTTTGTTAAATGCTTAAGAGCAGCTAGTGAAGAACTCAAAAAGCCAGAAAACGCTGAAGCTTATAAATGGGTCCAATATAGGGCTAAAGCTCATAAAGATATGTTTGATAATACAAACTACGCATTTTCAGGTCTTGCGTACCAGATGTTGGAGTTTTCACCATTTAGGCAGTTTTTAGAAGTTGATTTACAGAAGGGTGTTCACGACACTAGAACCACTAGAAATGTTGGCTTGTTAATCAAATTACTTGTTAAGTTTGAGTTTCTAAATGGCATATCGGTCTTAACCAAAACTAACATTGAAAAGAATATAAAGAAGCTGTTTGACCAGTATTTTAGATTCCTTTTAGATGGTGGTATTACCGAATATGAAGATGAAAGCGAATACGCCCCTAGCGGCTGTGTTTCTTTCTTGACCATTCACCAATCAAAAGGCCTTGAATTCCCGGTGGTGATAGTAGGCTCTCAAAGCTCTACTCCAAGAAAGAACTACAATGAAGATGTAGAAGAAATAATTTCTATTTACTCCGACAGGGGCTCCTTTGAAGAGTTAGACATGATGAAAATGTACGACTTCTGGAGACTTTTCTATGTGGCGTTTTCTAGAGCACAATCGCTGCTAGTTATGCTTTGCGATGCATCTAAGCAAAACGAGCCAAGCAAGTATTTTGAATATATCTACAAATATTTACCTTATAAAGCAGATTTCAGGAAATTCCACTTTGAGGATATAAAAGCGGCTAACATTAAAAATTCCTATTCTTTTACAACAGATATCAATAGCTACATGCTCTGTCCTACTCAATATATGTATTTTAAAGAATTAGAATTCGCTGAAGTTAGAATTGGTTCTACATTATTTGGTACCGTGGTTCATGAAACAATAGAAGATGTGCACAAGGCGGTTTTAAGAAAAGAAATCGATACTGTTACTGAAGAAAATATTAATAAATGGTTTGAAATTAACTATAAAACTGCATCTAAACTTAATAACTATTATTTAACACAAGCGCAAATAGATGCCGCTCTTAATCAAGTTAAATCTTATGTTGAAAAGGCCTCATCTAACTGGGATGCGATTCATGACGCAGAAATGCCGATTACGCTGAGCCAAAAGAAATACATTCTCACCGGTAAGGTAGACTTGGTGACAAACAATAAAGGGCAATATGAAATATTAGACTTCAAGACCGAAAAGAAACCTATGATTAACAAAGAAGTTGAAAAAGTCGAAAGAGTTAGAAGACAATTGGAAGTCTATGCCTATCTAATTGAACAGAGATACGGCATAAAAGTAAGTGGTATGAAAGTTTATTACACTAGTGAACAGAACGGAAATCCATACCTGTCTTTCAAAAAAGATGATAAACATATTAAGGAAACAATTAAAACTTTTGATAAAATAGTCAATGAAATTGAAAAGAAGAATTTCAAAGGTCAATGCAACGATTTAAATATGTGCAAGAACTGTGACCTTAGATTCTTCTGCAAGAGGAGGTAATATCAATGGCCGAAGAAAGAAAAGAAGAACAATTGGATTTGTTTGAATTACAAAAACCAGTTATCAAAGGATATCCCGAATTGAGATGGACCGGTAAAAGGCCGTATACTTCAACTCAGTTTTATCCAGCCCAGATGAAAGAAAAATATGGTGAACCGGATGAAAAGGGATGGATGAATAAAATTTACTGGGGCGATAATCTTCAGGTCATGAGCCACCTTTTAAGAGATTATAGAGGAAAGGTTAAATTGATTTATATCGACCCTCCTTTTGACTCTAAAGCAGACTACAAAAAGAAGATTAAACTTAAAGGCAAAGAAGTTGAAACGGATAACAATTCTTTTGAAGAAAAGCAATATGGTGATATTTGGACAAACGACGAATATCTTCAATTTATGTATGAACGTCTAATTCTTTTGAGAGAATTATTGTCTGATGATGGCTGTATATACTTACACTGCGATTGGCATAAGGCCGCTCATTTAAAGCTATTAATGGACGAGGTCTTTGGTCATGATGCAATGCTGAATGAGATTATTAGAAAATATTCTGTAGGTGGAAAAGGAGAAAATTTCTTTGCTAGAAAACACGATACGATTTTCTTATACACCAAAACAAAAGGCAATTACACATTTAATTCCGACGATATAAGAATTGCTTTTACTCCACACAAGCAAGACAAATCTGGTACAAATTATGGTGGAAGAATGGGGATTGACGAGAACGGTAGACCATATGTTGAAAAATGGGGTACCGGCAAGAAAAAATTATACAGATATTATCTCGACGTAGGAAAAGTACCTGAAGATGTCTGGGAAATTGATGATGACAAAGAATTTAATGAAAAAATTAATGAAAAATTAATGGAAATTAAACAAATTGTACAAAATGGTGGACTTGATGATGATGTTTGGGACACTCAAACGATTCAATCGGCGGCCAAAGAAAGAACTGATTACCCAACTCAAAAGCCAGAGTCTCTTCTCGAAAGAATAATCAAGGTTTCTTCAAATAAGAACGATATTGTGTTTGATTGCTTCATGGGATCAGGAACCACCCAAGCTGTGGCTTTAAAACTCGGAAGAAGGTTTTTAGGGGCTGATATCAATTTATGTGCTGTTCAAACCACAACAAGAAGGCTAATAAATATTATTAATGATTCAAACCTTTTGTCCGAAAGAAAAACCGGTTTCGAGGTTTATAATGTAAATAATTATGATTTCTTTAGAAATCCGATAGAAGCAAGAGAACTATTGATAGAGGCACTTAATATCCAACCGTTTTCTGCTTCAAATGTATTTGATGGTGAATTAGATGGGAGAAATGTCAAGATTCTTCCAGTTAACAGAATTGCTACAAAAGCAGATTTGGGTGAACTTGTTGCTAATTTACCTTATAAAGCTTATGAAAAAAGAAGGGAAGAAAACCAAAACGAGCCAGTTGATAGAATTACTTTGATTTGCATGGGCCACGAACCTGATTTAAAAGCTGGATTTGAACAGATGGTAGGCACTTTCAAAATAGATATTGAAATAGTGGATATTCTTAGAGAAAAGTCTGCTCTTGAGTTTAAGCGTGAAGCCACAGCTAAAATCGATTTAAAGCATGATGAACTTGTTATCAAAGAATTTTATCCAATGAATCTTTTACAAAAATTATCAATTCAAAAAGAAAATGTGGACGAATGGAGACAATTAGTAGATTCAATCATGATTGACTATAACTATGATGGCGAGACCTTAAATCCACAGATTATAGATATTCCTGAAAAGAATGATATGGTTAAAGGAAAGTACAATATTCCTAAAAACCATGGCAAAATTAAGGTTAAAATTACCGATTTACTATCAGAATCATTAGAAGTTGAGGTCAAGTAAAATGGCAAAAAAGCAGAGGAACGATTATCCGTTTTATCAAGCTTTAAGAGAATTCTACGAAGAAAAGAAACTAGCCATTAGAAGGCACTTCAAAGATGTCTCAAAGAAAATACTTGATTATAACGATAAGAGCATTAGATCAGATGCATTTTTAAGAACTCCACAATTTGAGGCATTAGAAATGTATGTCTTTGTAAAAGAGTACATGGACAACCAAAAGGTAAAAGACATGTTTGCCGATTGGTATAATCATAAAAACAAATTTGAAAGCCGAAGTGGTTTTATTGCCAAAACCGAAAGTGGTGATGATTATTTTCAAAGCAGCCTATTTGATGATATCACTGCCGATGTTTATGAAGACGTCTTTGATGTTTTAAGGAATCAAGACCAATCATACCCAAACTATATTTATGCTTTAACAATGGGAACCGGCAAAACTATCTTGATGGCTACATGTATCTTTTATGAGTTTATTTTAGCTAGCAAATTTCCTAAGGATACACGCTATTGCCATAATGCACTAGTATTTGCACCTGATAAGACAGTTTTGCAGTCATTAAGGGAAATTAAATCGTTTGATTTAAAACTTGTTATTCCTGCTGAATATGTATCATTTTTGGTAGGAAATTTGAAATTCTACTATCTTGATGATACCTCAACCACACTTAATACGATTGATGGTAGCGATTACAACATTGTCGTTTCAAATACTCAAAAGATTATCATTAAGAAGGTTCATAAAGAAAAATCTGCTGCTGATAGATTAATGAACGAGCAACTAACTTTAGATTTAGAAGGCCTCGATGACTTTACAAAGAATCTTTATAGTGAATTAGACGAACTTAGAGATAATGGTGAAGTAACTGTCAATCAGCGTTTTGAAAAAATAACTAGACTAGGCCAATTAGGCGTCTATGTTGATGAGGCACACCATCTTTTTGGCACTGACTTAGCAACATCATTATCAGATGTAACGAAAGAAACATCACTTAGATATACCATTAATGAAATTGCTAAAGTGTTAGAAAGCCATTCTCAAAAGCTTGTTGCTTGTTATAACTACACCGGGACTCCTTACGTTGAAAATAGAGTGTTGCCTGAAGTGGTATATTCATACGGACTTAAAAAGGCTATTGATAATGGATACTTAAAGCAAGTTGAAATTAAAGCATATGAAAACGTCAAAGACGAGGAGTTTTTAAGAAAGTCATTAACAGATTTCTTCAAATATCATGGAGACGAGCTCTATGAGGGCTTAAAACCTAAAATTGCTATCTTTGGTGCAGAAATTGCAGAAGTCACTGATGTCATTAAGCCAATGGTGGAGGGCATTTTAAATGATTTAGGAATTGACCTATCTACCATTTTAGTGAATGTAGGTGATTCAACTATCACCAAAGAATCAGATATCCAAGACTTCTATAACTTGGATGTTGTTGGCACTGCTGGTAGTCAAAAGCAAGTGCTTTTATTGGTTAATAAAGGAAGAGAGGGATGGAACTGTCGTTCATTATTCTCGGTAGCCCTTTATCGTTCTCCTAAGTCAAAGGTCTTTGTTTTACAATCTACAATGAGATGTTTGAGAAGCATTACGGAAAGACAATTATTAGCTCATGTATATTTATCGATTGATAACTATAAGATTCTCGATGAAGAACTTAGAAAGAACTTCAACGTCGATATTGAAACTGTGGTTAAGCGTGAGGGCCCTCAAAAGTCTGAATATTTAATTAGAATAGTGGAGCCGGTTAAAACTCTTAATCTTGAAGAGATTAGAAGGACTTATTCTTTAGAAGAGAAGAACATAGAACACATTCCGTTTGTTTTCAACATTAAGGAAGAAGAACTCAAAAAGTATGAATCATCTGTTATAACCAAAATGGGCCTTGACGATACTCATAGAGAAATGAGGGATACATTTACTTCAAGTGAGAATAGGCCATATTCCAAGTACACATTGATTTTCGAGATAAGCCGTTACTTAAATATTGACCCATTTACTATTGAGAGAATTCTTGATAGCACCGGTAAAGCAGACGAAATTACCGAGATGGTATCTAAATACAATGGCATACTTTATGACAGACTTATTCCAGCAATGTTTCACTTTATGTATTCCATCAAAGAAGATACTGCCACTGTCTCTAAGAAGGTTCCTTTAATTAAATATCCAAAGGATAAAGATTACTTCATATTCAGATCTACAAAGAACTTAACAATTGAAAGAAACAATCCACTTATCGAAAAATGGTTTAATAAGAGTTTCCATACCGATAGGTATGTGTTCGACTCAGAACCAGAAAAAGAATTATTCTTCAAATTGCTAAAAGCGGACTCTGTCAAAGAAGTGTATTTTACAGGTATGTTTACAGGCTCTGAAAATGGTCTAACCGTTCAGTACATTGACCCTGAATCCAATATCATTAGAAATTATTATCCTGATATTCTTGTTTACTACAAAGATGGCTCAATCGAAATTATCGAAGTAAAAGGTGATAATAAGATTGATGATAGAGTGGTGGAAGCTAAAGCTATAGCTGCTATGGAATTGGCAGAGCATTCAAAGATGAAATACGACATGGTTGCATCAAGCGATATCATGAGCGGCAGCTATAAAGTTAGAGAAGATAAATAAAATAATAAGAGGATTAGCTAATTAACTAGTCCTCTCTTTCTATAATCTTTTTAAGTTGATTTCCTATCTTTTTGATGATGCCACACACCAGTGCGTTACCCATCATGAAGTATCTTCTCTTCTCAGGCATACCGGAATTTGTCCAGTTGTCAGGGAATTGATTTATTCTTTCGCATTCAACTGGTGTTAAGATTCTAAGTTTGCCTTCTTTTGGATCCTTAATAATATGTGTGCTTCTGTTAGTGGTTCCTTCGGAAGTTAGCATCGTTCTAGCTGGAAGTGATAATTCATCATATGGAGACATTGCGCCTTCTGAGTACATGTATTCAAATCCATTTTTATCTTTTCTAGGAATTTTCTTTGAACCACGCAGATATTCATATTTCTTTCTTTGAGATTCGCTTAAGAAATAGTGGGCATCGACTCCATTAGATTCAGCTATTTCACCTAAAGTAATAGGAGCAGTTTCAATTGCTTTGGTCTTTATTGTGTAAACCTTATCACCAATCATGTATCCGGCATTTTCAAAAGCGGCATGGAATTTATCTGATACTTCAACCAAGTCTTTGTAGTCATTCATGAAGTCAAATTCTTTGATTGATTTAGCATTAATTTCTTCAATTGGGAACTCTTTAGCAAAAACACCAGTTTTAGAGATGATTTCAGCCGGGGATGACTTCTTCATCGCCTTATAGTATTTCGTTGATTTGTGATAGGCAAAAATATAAATACGACGTCTTCTTTGAGGGTGGCCATATTCAGCGGCATTAATGATTCTCCATTCCATTGCATATCCTTGTTCTGATAAGCAACGAAGCATAATTCCAAAATCTCTACCTCTTTGTCTAGCTGGAGATTTTACTAATCTATCAACGTTTTCTAAAAGAACAAACGATGGTTTCTTGGCTGTTAAGATGTCATTAATTTGCCACCAAAGAACACCTTTTTTGCCTTCAATACCATGCGAACTACTTAATGAATGTGCAACTGAATAATCCTGACATGGAAAACCTCCACATAAAAGAGTGTGGTCTGGAATAGATTTTTTATCCACCTTAGATATATCAATGTTTGAATTATCTACTGCGTGAGGAAAACGAGTGTTGTAACAATCAAATGCGTGCTGAGATTTAGTGGATGGTTCCCATTGGTTAGCCCATACAAAAGTGAACGGGCCATTTTCAATGGCTTTACCATTTTCGTCAATAGAAGTGATGTCGTTTAGACCAACTCGGAAGCCTCCAACACCAGCGAATAATTCAATTACGGTCTTTTTCATATCAATAAGTCTACACTAAAGAGTATAAAGGATCAAGCAATTTTTATCAAGATCAATAAATTCTTTAGATAATTTATTACATACACGCACGTAAATGCACGCTGTAAAAGAACACTCAACTTTGATAGACTATTTTTATGAGTGTTAAATACAATTCTGTTGAAGAACTAATGATGCAGTTTGAGCCAGCTATTGGTAAAACTTTTTATGAACTCGATGTTAATCATAGATTAGTTGGTAACGGCAACAAAGGTGTTTTAGGCCAAATAGTAGAAGAGGGCGTTTTTCATTACCCTATCAATTCTGATCACAATGCCGATTTTCCCAATCTAGGAATAGAACTAAAGACTACAGGCATCTTAAGAAAAAGAGCTGGCGTAACTTTTAAAGAAAGAGTTCCTTTATGTTCTTTTAGCTATGAAGAAACTTCTAACACTAGTTTTGAAAATAGCTACGTATGGCATAAATGCCAAAATCTTCTTTTTGCTTTATACGAGTATTTAGAAGGAAGGCCATATGGCGAGATGAGATTGATTCACGGATTTCTTCATAGATTTTCTCCAGAAGATATCGAAGTAATTAAAAAAGACTATGAAATATTAAGCGCAAAAATTCAAAGTGGCTATCCTGAAAATATTTCAGAACGCGACACTAACTATTTAGCGGCATGTACTTCAGGTGCTGGACACGGACAACTAGATAGATATGCATCTAATCTTTTTGGAATAGACTTAAAACCACGAAAATTTTCTCTTAAACCAAGTTATATGACACAAGTTATTAGAAACTTGATGACCAATGAAGACGTTGAGAGAATAACAAATGCCGCCGAACTTAGCGCAAGAACATTTGAAGATATTGTTATTTCTAGACTGCAACCTTTTATAGGATACTCTGAAAGCGATCTAATTAATTGCTTTGGAAGGATGGTTGAATCAAAAGATAGGTTTGAACGATATATCGCTTACATGCTTGGTGCAACGGGAAAGGTCAATAAGCTAGACGAATTCCAAAAAGCAAACATAACACTAAAAACTATAAGAGTTGAAGAAGAAGGATATATTAGAGAGAACATGTCCTTTCCAGCCTTCAGCTTCATTGATGTTGTTAATGAAGAATGGGAAGATAGTAGTTTTAGGGAGTCTATGATAAACCAAAAGTTCCTTTTTACTATATTCCATAAAATTAATGGCGAGTATGTTTTTACTAAAACTATGTTCTGGTCAATTCCAGAAGAAATATTAGACATAGAGGGAAGACAAGTCTTTGAAGAACTAAAAAGGATTTTAAGCACCGGACAAATCGTTAGAGGTTTCCAAACATTATCAAGCGGTCGTCAAATTAGATTAAATAATTTTCCTAAAGCATCACAAAATGGCTACTTTCATATAAGGCCACACGGTTTAAATGCTTCTGATACTAATCCGCTACCAGTACCAGATGCATTAACTGGTGCCACGGAATATACGAAGCAGTGTTTCTGGCTAAATAGTGATTATATTTTTGATGTAATAAATGGAAGATATGGCGATTAGTTATTTTGATAATTCGCTATGTATTTCAATTAAAAAAAGTGGCTTTCTGAAGTATTTTCATTGCAAATCGCCACTTAATTGATATTAGTTTTTAAGCCAAGCAAGTTTATCTTGGAGTATTTTTGTCCATTTTATAACCATCTTGCGAAGCGTTTCTCTGTTGATGCCATAATCATCAGCAATAATTTGAATTGACTCTTCCAAGACAATTCTTCTCCAACAG
This sequence comes from uncultured Lachnospira sp., assembly GCA_947306285.1. Classification (GTDB taxonomy): domain Bacteria; phylum Bacillota; class Clostridia; order Lachnospirales; family Lachnospiraceae; genus Eubacterium_G. Next base: position 11,335 of record CAMZGB010000009.1, on the reverse strand, counting down.
ATATCGAAGACATTAGCTCCAATTTCATCCATGGCCTTTTTGATAAACATCATTGTTTCTTTGCGCTCATAGATTTTTCTTGGATCTTCAGCTTCTTGCCTATCAGCAAACTCGCCAGTATTAGGCTCGTGGCCTATTTTTTCAGTCAAAGCTTCAATTGATAATGGATAACGGTCACGTGCTTTTTCGCATTGGGAGCAGTTGCCACGGCATACTTTAGCACCATAACGTTCTGAGAAGACTATGCATCTTCCCTCCCTTTGTGATTGTTGCCATAAGCGTTGTTGAAGTCTCCTATAGGAATCAGCTTCTTTAGGAGTAAGATAAATAGTTTTGCCATTAAGTTCTTTAACAGTAATGGCGGCTGTTCTTGTTGGTGAAGGAGTGAAGATATTATCGTTTTCAACTAATCCTTCAGTTTCTAAATTGACAGTAATTTTCATTTAAGTACCTATGCTTTCCGCGAGGTACTCATGAATGAAACCGACCATGCTTAAAGAAACGTTCGAATTCAAGTAGTGAGTTGCCTCGCTATGTTTTGAATCGGAACGACCTTATGGATGGTCATTGCCTATGTAGAGAAGTGAATGATGTCCATAAGCGGCATGCCTTTCATCAATCACCCTAATTGTTGCCCCTCCACGCCAAGATAATCAGTGGCGAAAAAGGTGGCGTTTGTGATTAGTCCTTCTTTAGCTTTTCACGCTCTTCAAGTTGAGCATCATGAAGAAGTTCTTCATCACGATAGTTATTCCAGTCTTCTTCTTCGGAAGCGAAGGAAGGTGGATATTTGTTTAGAAATGGGTTTTGAGACTCCATAACTTGAATTCTCCTTTCTTATGCTCCCAACACGCGTGCTGGATATTTAGGCATTAATCCTACAAATCTTTATGCTATAATTAGATTTAAAGTCGTTTGCCTAACTAAAGTTAATAGCATTTCATAGTGTTAGAAAATTAAAAAAGGTCTCTGACAATGAGACCAATCGGACTTTCATAGGACTTTATTATTTGGAGGACATTGTTATCAAATTTTGTGAGTTCTGCCACGGCATAAAAAAATCATTATCTCCGGCTTATGAAAATAAAGCTGTTTTTGTTGGTAGTCTTCTCAAAGCTCTAAAGCATCCTAAATATTTAGATTATAGAAACGAGGAAGATAGTAATTGCAGAAAACTATTTGATGGCGATCTTGGTAGAGCTAGCGACCCGAAACTAATCAATCCTCGTTTGCTATCGCAAATTCCACAGCCTATAGATTTTATTGCTCTTTTTAGCTTCTTTGTTAGGGCAATTAACAAAAAGGCCATTGCTTTTGCATACCAGGATTTAAATATTGCTGAATCATACGCAGCGGACTTTGATGTTTTTTGTCACGCATGTTCGATTGCTTGTGAAAGGTTTTTTACACAAATTGATGTAACTGAAGAATTCTGTGATTTTTATCGCAATGCGATAGAAGGGCCTCTTCATGTTGATAATGAACCAGATGCTCTTGATTATGACTTTATTGAAGAAATGAAAGGAAGATGCCCATTTTGTGAAGATATACTTGCTCCTGAATATAAAGGTAGGCACATTAAAAACTATGAAATAGTGCATATTTATCCTAATCCAATTGATGAAGCAACAAAGTTTACTTTTCAAACTAGTGGCATTTATAAGCCAAGTGATGTAGAAGCCCCATCAAATAAAATAGCGGTTTGTGCTAGACACTATAGACTTTATCACGGTAGTCCAAATGTCGAAGATTATGAACTTTTATACAAGACAAAAAGAGAAGCGATTAAATATTCGACCATCGACAAAACAATGGATAAAACATTCTTTAAAGAAAGAATAACAAGGGTCGCTGATTATTTATTAGGCCATTTCGATGGAGATAAAAAACCATTAACTACGGAAGCCAAACGAATAGATGAAAAAATGAAAAACACAATCCCTTATTCTAGAAACAGAATCAAAAAGAGAATTGCTGATGATTATTACGATATTGATAGTTGCTTTACTTCTTATGAAGAAAAGACTCAAAATGGGTCAACTGTATTTGGTGAAAAAATAAAGAATTGGTCTGACCATTATTTTTACAGTCTTCATTTAAGTGAAGATGAAGTAATAAACCAAATCGCAACAAAGTTAAATGATTGTTTGCCCGACGGACAGAAGGATCCTGAAACATGCTATTTAATTACATGTTATTTTTTAGTTCATTGTGAGGTGTTGAGTGATGAAACTTCCGAGTAAATTTATTAGTTACAAAAACAGTTGCTTATCGAAGTTTCCTGTCATTTTAAAGCCTTTAGAAGACTGTGATTATTCTGTTAAAGAACTCTACAACAAAACAAAATCGTCTTTCGAGAGCCGAGGCGAATTTATAGATACGCTCGATTGTCTATTTGTTTTAGGAAAAATTGAGCTATTGGAAGGGGTTGTTCATTATGTTAAAAACAATTAAATGCGATAAGTTTATTGATCATGGCGTTCCTAGAGAACCAATTAGATTTCATAATGGTTTAAATGTAATCCTCGGTGAAAAAGGAGCAACTAACTCTATAGGTAAATCAACTTTGTTGATGATTATTGATTTTTGTTTTGGCGGAGACGATTATCCACAAAAAGAAAAAGAAACTATTGAACATGTGGGCCATCATGATATTTGCTTTGAATTTGAATTTGATGGCAAATCAAGATTTTATAAAAGAAACACACAAAACCCAGAAAGAGTGGACATTTGTGACAGCGAATATAAGACAAGAAACACAATAACCAATAAACAGTTTAAGGAAGACCTTGTAAATTTCTATGGTCTAAAAAACGGTGAAGACCTATCGTTTAGAGAATGGGTTGGACCATATTTTAGAATTTATAATAAGAAAAACTATAACGAATGGAGACCAATTAACGCTCATATTAGGGAATCTGACTATGATGGAATGAGCGTTTTATTAAAGATGTTCGGAATGTTTAAACCGATAGAATCTACAAAAGCAGATTACGATTCTAAAAAAGATTTAAAAAAGGGATACGACAACATTAGAAAACATAATATTGCTCCAATTGCTATAAGTGCAGAAGAAAAAGCAAAAATGGTGGCTCAATTAGCTGATTTGCGTAAGCAATTAGAACAATTAGACTATGACAATATCCATAATTCAAATGACCAAGAGGCATTAGAAGCCACCGAAAAAACGCGTCTTAACAAAGAAAAAGTAAAACTCCAAAGAAGAAGAAAAACGTTAGAAAAGAAATTAACTGATATTAATGATAATGATGAATTACTATCTGAAGAAGAGTATCAATTGAAGTATGGTGCTTTAAAAGAGTTCTTTGAAGATGTCAAGATTCCTGAAATTAAAAAATATGAAAAATTCCATAAAGATGTCTATGGATATTTGTTGGAAGATATCATTGAAGCAAATAAAGAAGTTGAGAATTTAATTTCTTTAATTGATGCAAGAATTGCTGAAATTAATACTCAATTAGAAGAATATAAGACTGTGCCTACTGTTTCCGAATCGTATGTTAAAGAACGCGAATATTTATCAAAGGAAATAGATAGGCTTGGAACCGCCATCAAAAATTTTGAAGATAGCGAAAGTGCATTAAAAGGATATAAAGAAGCAGAAAAAACTTTAGTGCAATTAACAGAAACATATACGACAACAATCGAAAACAAACTAAATTCATCAATGAGGGAAAACAATACCCACATTAGAGAAAAAGATGATAAAAGAGTAGCTGCTCCAATTTTCAAATTTAACGAACTTAAAAGTTATGCTTTCTACACTCCAGGTGATACAGGAACTGGAACTAGGTATAAAGCAGTTTGTTTGTTGGATTTGGCAATAATGGAGAATACAAAACTACCAGTCTTTGGACACGACTCGATTCTTTTTACTAATATCGAAGATATTACTGCTCGTGATTTATTTAAATTATACGCCCAAAAAACTGAAAGACAGATATTTGCTGTTGCTGAAAACCCTGATAGATATAAAGAAGTTAATCCAGATGGAACGATAACAAATATTGCTATAGAAAAACAAGTAATTCAACTTCATTCTGGAGATGGGGCATTGTTTGGTGATCAATGGGGCAGAGCAAAGAATAATTAATTAATTAAGAAACACATGCACATAGGCCATTACGCGAATAACGTAGTGGTCTTTTTTTATGCTCGAAAAACAAAAATAAATTTTTTTTGCAATTTTAGTGCGAAGCCATAAGTCACTGGTCCCATAAGGATTGCCAAGAGTGATGAACTGCTCGGAAAGGAGAAACAAATGAATAAAAAAGTTCAAAACAACTTATTCAACATCATTGGTCTTCTCTCACTTGCCCTAGTGGTCATTGAAGAAGTTAACGATGAAGTTGAATCGCTCAACAGCAATCTAAAGAAAGGAGACAAGCCTTATGACAAAAGAGGTCGCTCAAAAACTAAGGGCAATCGCTACAGAAATCAACGCTCTCGCAGATGAGCTTGAAGAAGGTAAAAAGCCTAAAAAAGAAAAAGAGGTCAAACAACCTACCTTAGAAGAAGTGAGAACGGTTCTTGCTGAACTCTCTAGAAAAGGTTACACAACCAATGTCCGAATGATGCTCATTGGCTTAGGTGTCAACAAATTAAGCGAAGTTGATCCTAAAGATTATCCTGAACTCTTAGCGAAAGCGAAGGAACTCGAAGATGCCACCAAAGACTAACGGCCACTCGTTAATTGGTGGAAGCTCACTAAAGCGAGCGATGGAGTGTCCACCTAGTGTCAGGCTTACCGAAGACTATGAAGATGAAGGTTCAATTTATGCAAAAGAAGGCAGTTTTGCACACTTAATCCTCGAAAAGAAGATAAAAGAACGCTACGGAATTCCCTTCGATGAAGAAATTGAAGAAACCGAATTTGACATAGAAGAAATCGATGAATGCACTGATGTCGCTGTTAATTACGTAAGTGAAATTTACGAAAGACTAAAAGCGGAAGGCAAGCACCCATTTATCGCAAGTGAAGTATTGGTTGACTTCTCAGATGTAGTGCCTGAAGGCTTCGGCAGTAGTGACATAGTAATCGTTTATGACGGCGGTATCTGTGTCCTGGACTATAAGCACGGAAAAGGCGTAGAAGTCTCTTGCGAACGTAACCCACAGTTGATGATTTACTCTTACGGAAGTTTGCTCATGTTTGAACCGCTTTATGACATTAAAGAAATCAACATGGTAATCATCCAACCAAGAGTCAATAACATCTCCGAATGGTCATGTTCTAAAGACGAATTAGTCGCTTGGGCTAATGAAGAAGTTAAGCCTAAAACTGCCTTAGCCTATGAAGGTAAAGGCGAATTCAAATGTGGTTCATGGTGCCAATTCTGTAAGGCACGCCATGAATGCAAACACCGCGCCAACGAGATGCTTAAGCTCGAAGGCTATAAAGAGCAAAATAAGGATTTATTATCCAACGAAGAAATAGCGGAAATCTTAACCAAAATCGATGACCTAGTTTCTTGGGGTAATGACATCAAAGAATTTGCTCTAAGTGAAAGTTTAAAAGGCGTTCACTATCCCGGCTTCAAATTGGTAGAAGGTCGTTCTAACCGTAAGTATACCGATGAAAATGAAGTCATTAAAACGCTACAAGATAATGGTTTGGATCCATTTGATGAACCAAAGCTTCTATCAATAACGGAACTAACCAAACGTATCGGAAAAGCGAAATTTATCGAACTCGTGGACAAATATGTCTACAAACCAACTGGTAAACCAACTCTCGTGGAAGAGAGCGATAAAAGACCAGCACTTAACTTAGCCAAATTAGATTTTATGGAGGAATAGCAAACTTATGGCAAAGAATAACAACCCATGTAAGGTTATTACATCAGTAGTCAGATTCAGCTACTTAAACGCAAATGAACCAAAAGCTAACGCAGAGGGTGCTACACCAAAATACTCTGTCTCACTTATTATTCCTAAATCAGATACCGAATTAGTGGAAAAGATTAAAGCCGCTATCGAAGCTGCCTATAAAGAAGGCGAATTCAAATTACGTGGTAACGGCAAAGTTCTCCCACCTTTAACAGGTATTAAATCTCCTCTTCGTGACGGTGACTTAGAACGTCCTGAAGATCCTGCATACAAAGACTCTTACTTTGTAAATGCAAACAGTACCAGCAAACCAGAAGTGGTTGATGCGGCACTTAATCCAATTATCGAAACTAGCGAACTCTACAGCGGCATCTATGGTCGCGCATCCATTACCTTCTATGCCTTTAATAACAACGGTAATAAAGGTATCGCTTGTGGCTTAAATAATCTTCAAAAGATTCGTGATGGTGAACCTTTAGGTTCTAAATCCACAGCCGAAGCAGACTTCGCTGACGATGACGGTTTCCTTGACTAATCTCATTAGTTACTCCTTTCTCGGGAGAGTGGCGAATAACTGCTCTCCCTATTTCTTTAGGAGGTGATCAAAGTGAATAAGTTATCAATCGATATTGAAACATATAGTGGCACGCCCATAACAGCTGGTGTTTATCGCTATGTAGAAGATTCTGACTTTGAAATCCTACTCTTCGGTTATTCCGCTGATGACAGTGCAGTCAAAGTGGTGGACCTAGCAAGCGGTGAAACTATACCAGATGATATCATTGCCGCTTTAAGTAATCCCGCTATAACAAAGTGGGCATTTAATGCTCAATTCGAACGTATTTGCTTATCAAGATTCCTTTATAACAAGACTGGTAAATACCTCCATCCAAAAGGTTGGAAATGTACCATGACTTGGGCAGCGATACTTGGTCTACCGTTCTCACTTAAACAAGTTGGTGCGGTGCTAAATATCGATAAAAAGAAGCTTGATGAAGGCAAGGAATTAATCAGATATTTTTGTGTTCCATGTAAGCCAACTAAGAAAAATGGTTATAGGTTAAGAAACTATTACTATCACGATAAAGAAAAATGGGAACTATTTAAGTTCTATAACCAACGTGATGTAGAAGCTGAATCATCTATCCAAATACGTCTATCAAATTATCCAGTACCGGAGTTTGTCTGGGAAGAGTATTGGATGTGTGAGCTCATAAACGATTGTGGTGTTTTAGTGGATGAAAATCTTATTACTAAAGCAATTGAAATAAATGAGATTTGCCGAGAAAAGTATCTAAAAACCCTGCAAAATCTCACAAATTTAGAAAATCCGAACTCAGTTGCTCAGCTTAAAGAATGGCTCTTTGATAATGACGTCAACGCTCCATCCTTGGGCAAAAAAGAAGTAAAAGAGCTACTCACTAATGCTAGCGATGAAACAGTCCAACAAGTCTTAATGCTACGTCAGATGATAAGCAAATCTTCCATTAAAAAATATGAAGCAATGCTTAAGTCAAAGTGTAGCGATAATAGGGTAAGAGGAATGTTTCAATTTTATGGGGCGAATCGCACTGGTAGATTTAGCTCAAAAATAGTTCAACTTCAGAACTTACCACAAAACCATTTGCCCGATTTAGCGAGTGCTCGTGCTCTTGTTAAGGAAGGTAATATTAACGCTCTTGAAATGCTCTATCCTGATGTACCGGATACGTTATCGCAGCTCATAAGAACTGCCTTTATTCCAAAACCTAATCACAAGTTCATTGTAAGTGACTTCTCTGCTATTGAAGCAAGAGTGATTGCTTGGTATGCAGGTGAGGAGTGGCGTATGGATGCCTTTAAAAACAACGAAGACATCTATTGTGCATCCGCTAGTCAGATGTTTGGTGTTCCTGTTGAAAAACATGGTGTTAACGCTGAACTTAGACCAAAAGGGAAGATTGCTGAATTGGCGTTGGGCTATGGTGGGGCCAAAGGTGCCCTCATAGCGATGTCAGCTCTAGATTATGGTTTAAAGGAAGAAGAACTTGATGGATTAGTTACGGCTTGGCGAAAAGCTAACCCTAACATCGTGAAGTTCTGGTGGGATGTAGAAAGAGCCATTAAAGCCGCTCTTAATAACGCAAACAATATAGTCAAATTAGGTCAATTAGAATTCGAATATAAGTCAAAGATGCTTTTTATCACTTTACCTAGTGGTAGAAAGCTGGCATACGTCAAACCGCAAATAGTGGATGGCAGCATCACATACTACGGCATTGATTCAAAGAAGAAATACTCTCGCATTGAATCATATGGTCCAAAGTTTGTTGAAAACGTCATTCAGGCAACGGCACGCGATTTGCTTATATTCGCTATGAAAAATCTCAGTCAATTTAAAATCGTTGCTCATGTCCACGATGAAGTGATCATTGAAGTGCCTATGGACACTAAAGTGTCAAACGTGGTGGCAAGGATGACTAGGAACCCAGATTGGGCCGCTGGTTTAATTCTTAATGCCGATGGATATGAGTGCGAGTTCTACCAAAAAGATTAATAGGAGGAAAACAATGATTATTACATTTTATGGGTCTGATGTAAGAGAGGACCCTGCTAATACAAAATATCCCCACGAATATAACATCGACACCAAGTCGGGGAAATATGATCCTTCTATGTTTATCCATGACTATGTCGGCCCGCTTTTTAAAGACTCCCGCTCAGGTGATAACTTTGTTAAAAGTAATTGCTTATTGATAGATATCGATAATGACCATAGCGATAATCCTAGCGAATGGTTCGATAAAGATGATGTCGAAAACGTTATTAAAGGCGTTCCACACATCATCCATTATTCAAGGAATCACATGGTCGATAAGCCTAAGAAGAATAAAAATGGTGTCACAACCATCAAACAAAAACGTCCAAAGATGCACATCATCATTGCCGCGGATATCAAATCCAAAGATGAATACGATGCTCTTGCTAAACGATTAATGAAGTATTTACCAATTATCGACCCAAGAGCTAAGGATGCTGCTCATTTCTTCTTTGGTACTGAAAACCCCAAGGTCGAGATTGTTAATGGCTACATGACTCTTAACGAGCTCTTAGATGAGATGGACTTCGATAATTACGATAGTGGTGATGACGATATTCCTGAAGGTCAAAGAAATGCGACCATGCATCGCTATGCCGTTAAGGTACTAAAACGCTATGGTGATACCGAAGAAGCGGTCACCTTATTCGATGAAAAGGCAAGCCACTGTAATCCACCTTTAGATGACTTCGAACTTAAGCTTATCTGGAATAGTGCTCTTAAGTTTTATAACAAAGTTATATTAGCGGACCCAAATTATAAAAAGCCTGATGATTACGATGATGATAACGACTACCGCCCAACTGACCAAAGCGATGTTGGACAAGCTCGTTTACTTCAAAAGTATTTCTCTAACGACCTTAAGTATAGTGCCGCTACGCTCAATATCGTTTATCGCAATAACAAATGGGTAGAAAGCGAAGCCGGTGCTCAAGCGATTGCTCAAGAGTTAACTGAACGTCAACTACGCCAAGCAGAGCATCTTATTATCGTTAACTATAAAAAGTTAACCGAACTAGATGCCTTTACCCTTATTGCCACATGCAAAAAGAGTGAGATCGATAAGACCTTATCTGAAGATCAACGCAAAGCGTATCACGGCTATTTAGAAGCTCTTCAGTTTAAAGAGTATGTCATTAAGCGTAGATTCTCTCACTATATAGCGGCGACTTTAAAAGAAGTCAGGCCAATGGTGGAAATAGATTCCATGATGCTTGATGCCAACCCATTCTTACTTAATACACCAGCGGGTGTTTATGACTTAAGAGAAGGTGTTAAGGGGCTACGCGAACATAGGGCAGAAGACCTTATGACAAAAATGACTAGTGTCTCACCTTCCCTAAAAGGGAAAGAGAAGTGGCTTAAGTCAGTTAATACCATATTTGGCCATAACGATAAACTCATCGAATACGTTCAGGAAATGTGTGGCATGGCACTCTTCGGTAAAGTCTATGTCGAAGCTTGCATCATTGCCTATGGTGAAGGCGGTAACGGTAAGTCTACCTTCTTTAACTCGATAAGCAGTGTGCTAGGCGACTACTATGGCTCTATCGCTAGTGACGTACTTACCACATCTATTAAACGTGACAAACAAGCAGACTTAGCTGAACTCCGTGGTAGAAGACTTGTAATCGCTGCGGAAACTAAAGCAGGTGATCGCTTGGACGAATCCACAATTAAACGCATGTGTTCCACTGACAAAATTAACGCATGCAAGAAATATAAGGACCCATTTGACTTCACCCCAAGTCATACCTTAGTCATTTACACAAATAACTTACCAAAGGTAGCAACTGTCGATGATGGCACATGGAGAAGAATTATCGTTATTCCTTTTAAACATAAGTTCGTTGGCAAAGAAGATATTAAGAACTATGCCGAGGTGCTAGTTGAGGAGGCTGGCGAATACATTCTCTATTGGCTTATCGAAGGTGCTAAAAAAGCAATCGACCACGGTTTTCATATCGAACCCCCGGAAGAAGTGGCGGATGCTATTGATGGCTATAAGGAGCAAAGTGATTCTGTTGCATTATTCTTAGATGAAAAATGTGACACATCTGATCCAAATGCAGTCTGCCCTAGTGGTGAGCTTTACACCAAATACAGGAATTATTGTTTCCAAGTTGGCGAACCGGCAAGAAGCACAACAGACTTCTATGCAATTTTAAAGAAACGTGGCTTTAAAAGAATAGACATGAAACATCGTTACTTCATTAAAGGCCTATCCCTATTACCAATTGACCTCTCATCAGCAAGCGAAGATTTCGGTGACTTACTAAAGTAAAAAATGCGATTGTGAGAGGTCGGAGACCTCAAAACATAACTTGTTCATATAAGGAAAAAATAAAAAAATCTCTATATAGAAAAGTTCGGAAACGATATCTCCGACCTCTACAATACATAGTATTGCTTGGAGGTCATATGGCTGAAGAAGCAAAAATAGAGGAAAAATTGGTAAAAGCCGTTAAAAAGGCTGGAGGATTATGCCTAAAGCTAGTTAGTCCTGGTTATGTAGGGGTACCTGACCGTATTGTGATGTTCCCTTTTGGAAAAATAGGGTTTGTTGAGGTGAAAGCCCATAAAAAGAAACCACGTAAAATACAACTCCAACGCCACAAAGAATTGAGGTCGCTTGGGTTTAACACTTATGTGATTGATAACGAAAAACAAATACAAAAATTGATAGAGGTTATTGGTGGACCAGTAGCCTATGTGAATAAATTCGATTACTTCTTCGGTGAATTTCCTAGAGGTTATAGACCAGTAATTATTGATGGTAACGACGAAGAAGCAAAAGATATTGAAAGCATGTTAGGAGGTGATTATTGATGCAATACGAACCACATGAATACCAAAGTTTTGCTACTAACTATATCGAGCATCACCCCATTAGTGCATTGCTGATTG
>CAMZGB010000008.1 GCA_947306285.1 uncultured Lachnospira sp. | reverse complement strand
ACTTTAAGGTCACTGTCAGTTTTTCCTGAGTCCTTGCTACCACAACCTGTCAAAGTAAATGCTGAAACAACAAGAGCCAATGCAAGTACTAAACTTAAAAGTTTCTTCATTTGATTTTTCCTCCAAAATATTTAGTTTTATGTCCGAACATGAACACAATAAAAATTATAAATCAAATAAATTCGTTTGTAAATAAACAAAGCATAAAAACAGACCATTTTTACTAAAAAAACGGCCATTTGGTAAACATAAAATTGTAAAATACAAAAAGGCGCAGCCGCTCCGCATTCTGCGAAGCAACCGCGTCTTTTATATCATATTATTATTTAACTGAGAATTTAGTGTAGTTCAGACCAACCACTCTGACCATTGTCAACAACGCCAGTTCCGCTAGTTGTAACTACATCTTTCTTGTCGAATTCAACCAATTCAACTTCTGGAGTATTGTATAATTCTTTCATATCTTCACCCTCCTTTTAATCTTCAAATGCAGCACAGTAATCAATGATGTCTCTCTTCCATTCGTCGTATGCATTGTACTCATCTTCGTTTTCTGGCTGTTTGATTATTGTTGCAATTTGTTTAATTGATCTCTTATATTGATCTGAAGGTGTTATGTCTCCGTATACTACATCTGAAGTAGTATCATCAGCATACTGAACATATGCATAACCTCTAGCAATATAATCTCTAGTAATATTCGCATCTCTTAGTTTAATAATAGCTGCAAAGCAACGTGCATAGTCTTTGTATTCACCTTCTTTAGCACCCTTACCAAATGTGCCGTCATTCAAAATATTATAGAAATAATCATCATGACCTTCACTGTGTGCCTGTGCTATTGTATTTAGATCAAGTTCTTCGTCAAAGTAATCTAAGTAGTGATCATATGTAGTAATAATAGTTCCAACTTTGAATGCATCCATAGCATAGATATCTTTGTATGTATCTCTATTTAGAACCTTATTCTGCTGAGTAACGAGACCGAAGTCAACAGCGAATCTGATACCTCTACGCTCGTTTACATTATCGTCAGTATCTTCAACGAACTGCATAGCAGCACCCTTCTTCTGGCTAACCTTAATCTCGTTGATTGATACGAAGTACATATCTTCATCGATATTATCAAACTTAGTTCCTTGACTATATAGCTTATTATCATCCAATAGTACATAGCCGATATTAGCTGCTGTAGGTCCACTTGGTAATGTGTAACTACCACCTTCATCAACTATAGCTACTGGAGTATCCCAATCATCAATATAAATACTATACTGTTCTGGATATGCTATTACAGTGATGTCCGTAGTGATGTTTTGAATTTCATCACCTGGTGCATAATCTTGACCATTGTATTCATATCTTACGATACCATCAATAGCTGGAAGTTTATAATCTCCACCTTCCTCAACAGTATCAGGAGGGTCAATTAATGTCTCGTGAGTTGTAGCATGTTCAATAGTAACTGTATGTGTTACAACAGGAATATCTGATGGGTTAGCTATAATATTCATAGCTCCCTCTGCAGGTCCCAATCTATCTCCTGCATTATAAGTCTGTCCATTATATGTGTAGTCTTTGATACCTGCAATTGTAGGTAATGTATAGTACTCGTTTGTCTCAACCTTACCTGTACGTAATGTTGCTCCTGTATCTCTGTGTGTGATTGTTACATCATACTCTCTAATTGCATCTGCATAAACATCTGCTGTAAAGTCAGTAAAGTCTAAAGTGCTTCCCAAAGCATATGTCTTTGTAGGATCATTAGCATCTACGAATCTAACTGCATTCTCATATCCTGGTGTATTCTTTGTAGGGAATGTATAACTCTTTCCTTGAACAACAGGGTCAGCATTGTCTGGTGTTGAACTACCATCAAGATATACATCGTATCCTGGTGCGTAGAATTCCCAATCGATTCCGCTAATAATAGTTCCTTCTGGAAACTCACTAAAGTCAAATACGAAACTTTCGTTTGCTGTAGTATGAGTAGGATCATAATTGAACTCAATACCACCTGACTTAACTCCGTCATACGCAATGTATGCATCTTCTCTAGCACCATTCTTTGGTGTAATAGAGCCAGCTAACATATTGAGGCCATCATCCGCATCCTTAACACCAGTATATCTAGCCCACTGGTTCATTCTATAACCCTCTTGGGCAACAATTAGTCCTTTATCATTTGGTACTGTAGTACCATTTGGCAATTCTGCTCTATAGTAGAATCTTAACATGTATTTATTTCCAGACACTAGGTCATTTCCGTTAGTGTCTTTCTTATTATAGAATACATTGTTAGGAATCAAGCACTTACATCCCCAAGATTCATCAAATGTGTATCCTGGAATCTGTGAGTAAGCTGTCTGGTCAATACGAACGCCCATCTTAGCTGTATCGTTCTTACCAGTTGTATTGTAACCAGCCTTATAACTTAATCTACCCTTATTATAAGAGTTTGCATAAGCCTGAAGTAATGGGTTGTCATCAGCATCTTTTACAATAGTATCAGTAATCTGATGATGCTCTTCTCTACTATCAGTAACTAGTGTCCAGTAGTCACTATCCTGACGACTAAACTCAACCTTAAAATCTGATAAGATAGTGTCTTGTGGTAAATGATCACCATCTAGCACTGTTTCTGTTTCATGAGTTTCTTCATTATATCTGTAAGTATATTCTGATAAGAATAGTGATAGATTGGCATCTACTTGTTTACCATCTACTTCTTTCTTATTTGATTCAGGAAGATATGTAAATATCTTATTATATGTTACGTGATATAGACCATCACTACCTAACATATCGTCTGTAATATCAAGTCTTTGAAGTCCTTCTGGCTCATATCCCTCTTGGTTAATATGAACTGTTCCCTTCTTAGTTGATGTGAAACTATATGTCATGTAGTAGTTAGTATAATCAGCCAACTCTTGATAAGCATCTGAATTCTTTAATTTAACTTGAGCACTGGCTGGATTCCATCTTCCACCTTTACCTATCTTTACTGTCAATGGATCTCTAGGAGCCTTATCTCCCTTATAATAAAGAGCTGCACCTTCACCACCCCAGTAACCTGCAAATAGGTTCCAGTTATGGATAACTACGCCAGTTTGCATATATGAACTATCATAAGCAACTGGAACATTGTCTCCTTCTTCCTTACTATCTGTTACTCTAGTCCACTCACTCTCGATAGGAGTAAATGTAATGTCTGTAACTTGGAAAATACTTCCAGCTTCTAGTCTATCTAGTTCGAATAAAATATCACCTGACTCTGTTTCTGTGTAATCAAATTCAGGTATTTCAATAGTGTTCTCACCAATATTCTCAACCGGTACATCCACTACGTCTCCACCGTTGAAGACATATCTAAGCTCAGGTGAGCCTTGTGCTGTACTTCCTGATGGTCTAGTGTAATTGTATGTAATAGTTGCTGAATATGGTTTTCCATTAACTAGTCCAGCATCTGCTAGGTATCCAACTAATCTAGCTGTATTCCAGTAGTAGTGTGATGGATTCTCTGAAGTAAATGTTGTAGCCATTGGTTTAATCAATGTAGCTCCAACTGTACCTGCTTCGTATGATGGGTCATCTTTATATCTGATATCTCCCCAAGTTTTCTTCGCAGGATCAGGTTCAATTTCTGAATTGTTTAGAGCAACAAATGTCCATGGTTCATGTTCCACTTTAACTGGATGCTCACCATCTGGTGATGGAGTAACCTTTGTCCATCCATCACTGGTGTTTGTAAATGTTATGCTCTTAAAATATATCTCTGTATCTTTTGGTAATTCTACATATACAAATCTAACGTCATTGTTCTCTGCAGAATTAAACTTAAATTCTGGAATATTAATAGTAGTGTCGCCTTCATTCAAAGGAACATTTATAGCGTTACCAAATACAATCGCTCTAAATGTGTGATCAAATGTTTCTCCTTCTTTATCTACTAATCCAGTAGCTGTGGCTGCACTAGAATGAACAACAATCTGTCCAGTATATCTCTCACCATCTGTTAGGTTAAAGTATCCACTAGTAGTTCCTGTTTCAGTAGTAACAGCTTTACCAGATCCCATTAGCGATGCTGAATCCCACCACCAATCGTTCTTGTTTCCTCTTCCATCTTCGCCGCCGTTTCCACCGTCACCATAATTCTTTCTGATGTGAAGTCTGCTAACTCCTGAAGCATCTGGATCAATCTTGCAATCCTGATCTCCCCATGTGTTAACGCCATCATTGTTTGAATTAAGTGTCCATGGTGAACCTTCTTCTGGCACGTAGTTCTTTGGATTAGTTTCTGGATCATCTGTTGTTGTAACATGATTCCATACTGTAGGGTCCGCTGTAGTTGTAGTCTCTCCTGAAGGATCTGTAAAAGTCAACTTATCAACGTATAGTTCTCCTAATAATGCTCCTGGATCATATGGATTAGGCTGTGTCTCGCCTTTAATACAGCATGCTCCATAGTAGATGTAAAGCTGGAATGCTCTAGATTTAGCATTTACAATAGCGCTAAATGTTAGATGATCTCCATCATTTGCATACTGAATATCCTCAGCCATATTGGTGTTACCACCGTTAGTTTTAGCACCAATAGCCAATTTCTTAGTATCATTAACGTTAATGTCCAATTCCAAAGTCATTCTATAATCTTTGTTTTGTTCAAGATTATAAATCGACTTCAAATCTGAGGTGTTTATGATAGTACCGTTCCAGCTGTATCCAGTTTGCTTAAAGTCAAAACCTTCCACATCATCAACACTGTCCATGTCAACTTCTGCTTTTGCCCAATCGGTTACTTGTCCACCTTCATAATGTTTGACAGGTTCAACAGTCCATACACCAACATTGTTCTTTTCTCCAGGTGTCAAGCTTGTCCAATTTACAGCCTTGACATTTGTTGGATTGAACGCCATACCTGTCACTATCATAGCTAAAGCTGATACTATAGCAATGATACGCTTAAGTTGTTTCTTCATTGTCTTCTCCTCTCCCAATTAAATAATAGTTAAATTTTCCGACAACTAACACAGCGCCTAGTTAGGCACACTAATGTTAGTATATAAATTATACACCTTTGTATTATGTAAATAAAGTACTTTGTTTCAAATGGTGTGATTTTTATAATAGTACATATTTTTTTATTTACACGCAAAAATCCCCCGGACAATTAAGTCCGAGGGATTTAATTCGTTTAAGAAATTTGTTAGAAGAGACCTGTCCATTCTCCTTCTGTATTATCACTCTTAGGATCGCCAGTACCAGTACTGCCACCACTAGTTGTGATAACATCTTTTAAGTCAAATCTTTCTAATTCAGCTATTGGGCTTGTATAAAATTCTTTCATAATTTCCTACCTCCCCTTTCTAACCTTCGTATAGTGCTGCACAGTCGTCAATAATCTGCTTCTGATTTGGATCTTTAGAATATTGAGCGTATGCATCAGCATTTTGTGTAATGTTATATGCTACCTTAGCAATTGATCTACTTGTGCTATCAGTAACACCTGTTACATCTGAGTAAATCACTGTCTCAGTATTATCAGCAAACTTAATCTTTGTATAAGCCATCGCTACAAAGTATCTAGTAATATTTGCATCTTTTACATTTATGATACCTGCACGATACTTACCAGGCTGATTTGTTAACCACTTCTGTTCAGTACTATCTGGAACGTCAATAACATTTTCGCCATCAACCTTAGATAAGTCTAGTTCCTCTTGTAAATCGCCTTGGTATACGTCAAGCGGTGTAATTATCATACCTGGTACGAAGTTTGCATTGTCAACGAGTGTCTTTCCGCCGTTAACAGTAAGTTCGCCTTGGAATGCAATACCTCTGTGATCTGCTCCACCCTTTAGGTAGATAGCTGCACCACTGCCAACTGATACACCAGTGTTATCTTTTCTAATTGTTGTAAAGTTAACATCTGAGTTAACTGTGTAAGTAGCTCCTGGCTTATAGATCTTTTGATCTACATCACATAGGTAACCAATTGCGTTTGTATCGGTAGAAGGAAGTGTATATGTTGAGCCTGCTGCAAAGTCATCACCTTGTGAAACACCGTCTAATGTTACTTCATATGCTTCAGCAGTGCCATTGTAGAATTCCCAACTGATATCACTAACAATTGATCCTTCTGGCAATGTTGTCAAATCAACTTGAACATTCTTGCCTGACATCCATGTCTCGTCATATTCAAATTCGATTCCACCTGTCTTATTGTAATCATCGTGTGTAGTAGCACCATTCTTAGTTGAAATAGTACCATTTAGTAAGTTCAATCCATCGTGAACTGTGTATGCAACTGGTGCGTCATAAGCATATCCTTGACGAACCATGTTAATCGTTGCTGAATCTGTTCCAGCAGGAAGATCAACATTCATAATGAATCTAAGTGTATAAGTCTGACCTTCTTCTAATGGTGCATCATTCAATGTATCTCCTTTAGCGTAGAATATGCTGTTTGGAATACGGAAGTTAGCTGCCCATAGATTCTCGTTGAATACTCCATTTGTTTCATCAACTCTGATACCTACCTTAGCAATATCGTCTTCACCATTTGCATAATAATTTGATTTATAACTCAATCCTGCGTAACTTAACGCTTCCTCATTTGAGTTAGCATAAGCCTGAAGCTGTGGACTCTGATCTGTTCCAACGATAGTATCGTAAGTCTGTCCTTGCTCCCATCTACTATCTGTTACTAATGTCCATCCTTGAGCATCTTCTCGTGAGAATGTTACGTTCCAGTTTGAAAGAATAGTATTCTCTGGTAATGCTGGAAGTCCCAATGAATCATCAACTATTGGGTTATTATCACCATCTAATACCATCTGACCACTCGCGTCATACTCATATGTATTAGGTGATAAGCTCAAGTAAACACTCTTGTCAGGATTCATTGCCTCTAAGTATGTCATCTTAGCTGTGTATGTATTCACACCTGCTACAACATCAATTCTCTCTGTTCTTCCTGGTTTGTATCCTTCATGGATAATCCATGCAGTACCAGCATGATCAGAAGTAAACTGATATGTCATGTAGTAGTGAGTATTTGGTGTCAATTCTTTGTATGCTTCTGTGTTAGGTAGCTTAACCTGTGCACTAGCTGGATCCCACTTATTGCCAGCTCCAACCTTAATCTGCATATCCTGTTTGCCACCTTGTCCTGCAACTGTCTTGTAGTAAAGTCTTGCGCCTTCACCGCCCCAGTCGCCTGCAAATACTTTCCAGTTATATGTAACTGTAGAACCTGCAGTAAATGAACTATCTTGAATTGTTTGAAGTGTGAAATTAGGGTTCTCATCTGGAACTCTTGTCCACTCACTTTGAACTGGTGTAACACTAATTCCTGTAACTTGGAATACAGCCTGCTCTTCAATTCCATCTAATTCAAACTTAATATCTTTACTCTTATTTGCATTGTAGTCAAAGTCTACTGTAAGTGTATTTGTTGTTCCATTGTTATAAGGAACTGTAACGTCAGTAACATCACCGCCGTTAATTACATATCTCAATTCTGATTGTCTTTGAGAAGTACTCTGTGCTGATTTAGTTACTTTATAATTGATTTCACATTCATATGATGCACCATCAACCAAATTTAGACTATTCAAATAATTAGGTAATGTGGCAATGTTCCACCAGAAGTGTTCGATTGCCTGTTCAGAATCATCCATCTTCTTTGTAGTAGTCATAGGTTTTAGTAATGTGCCACCTACATCTGATGCTGTTCCATCAATCTTATACCATAGGTCTCCCCACTGAGTAGTTCCATTGTATACTGAAATCAATGACCATGGTGTACCTGAAGGAGTAACAGATGTAGGATGATCTGGGTCTTCAGATTTTGTAACTTCAACCCATCCTGAATCCTGTGGTACGAATGTAACACTTGTTACTGTGAATCCACCTGCATAAGCATCCAAACCTGCGTTTTCACCGTCATTACCATAGCCAATTGCTAGTACTAATGGGTCATTGCCAGGAACTACTGTTGCAGTATATGTCAAAGTATCTCCTGAACCACCTGTCTTTGTTTCAGATGCCATATTTGTACGACCACCTGTTGTTCTAACATTGATGCTAGTATCATCATCACATAATGGTGCAATATTTACTGTCATTGTGTATGATGTTCCACCAGTTAAACTATAAACATCCTTTAAATCTTCAGCTTTCCAGTATGCACCTTGCCAACTATATTCATCTTGAACATATGTAAATCCGTCAACATCATCTGCTCCACTATAGCTTGCTGACTGATTTAATCCATCATTATTTAGAACTGTATATTTCCAAATTCCACCATCAGCGTCTACATTGCTAGTTCCCTGAGAACCATCATTGATAACGCATCTGCCTGAACCTGGCGCATATGTTGTTGTTTCTTGAACTGGTTCGAATGTTACGCTAGTTACTGTAAATCCGCCTGCGTAAGCATCTGTACCTGTGCTTGCACCGTCATTACCATAGCTGATTGCTAATACTAAAGCATTAGCACTAGGTGTAACTGTGCCTGTATATGTCAATGTGTCTCCACTTGTACCAGACTTTGTTTCTGCAGCCAAGTTGTCCTGACCACCTGTTGTTCTAACATTAATTCCTGTTGCTTGGTTGCATAATGGAGCAATATTTACTGTCATTGTGTATGATGTTCCTGCATTCAAATTATATTCATCTTTAAGATCCGATGCTTTCCAGTATGCACCTTGCCAGCTGTATTCATTCTGAGTATATGTGAAACCATCTACTGCATCTGCTCCTGTATAGCTAGCTGACTGATTACTATCATCATTATCTAAAACAGTGTAAGTCCAAATTCCACCGTCTGCTGCCACGTTACTTGTGCTAGGATCTCCTGCTACAGCGATTGTACAATTACCTGTACCTGGTGCTGCTGTAGTAGTCTCTGTAACTTCAGTGAATACTACGCTATTAACTGTAAATCCACCTGCAAAAGCATCTGTACCAGTGCTTGCTCCGTCATTACCATAACTAATTGCAAGAACTAGTGAACTAGCTCTAGTTTTAATTCTTCCTGAATAAGTTAAATTGTCTCCACTTGTACCTGTCTTTGTTTCAGCTGCTAAGTTAGTAGCTGCTCCAGTTGTCTTAACTTGGATTCCTGTAGCCTGTGAACATGTTGGAGAAATAGATACTGTCATATCATATTCTTTTCCACTTTCCAAGTTATATAATGACTTAAGATCTGATGCCTTCCAATATGCACCTTGCCAACTATAATCGTTCTGAACATATGTAAATCCGTCTACCGCAGTAGCACCTGAATAACTAGCTGACTGTGTGCCACCATCGTTGTCCAATACGGTATATGTCCAAACACCACCATTTGCCTGAACGTTCTTTGTACTTTCATCGCTTGGGTCACAAATCGTACAGTTGCCTGTACCTGGTGTAGCTGTAGTAGCCTCTCCACCAGTTGTAACCTCTGTAAATGTCAAACTATTAATATAGATTCCACCTTCGAGAGCTCCATCACCATATCCAGAACCATCATGAATACAGTTTGCTCCATAATAAACATAAAGCTGGAATGCTCTAGAT
This sequence comes from uncultured Lachnospira sp., assembly GCA_947306285.1. Classification (GTDB taxonomy): domain Bacteria; phylum Bacillota; class Clostridia; order Lachnospirales; family Lachnospiraceae; genus Eubacterium_G. Next base: position 12,919 of record CAMZGB010000008.1, on the reverse strand, counting down.
TTAGGTTTGATTGTACCTGTCCAAACTAATGTGGTACCATCAGTTCCTGATTTAATAGTTTCAGATAGGTTTGTAGTTCCACCACTAGTCTTAACACCTACATACTGAGTCTTAGAAGTGTTATCTACCTCAACATCCAAATCCAAAGTCATTGTATACTCTTTTGTAGTATCAAGATTATAAAGAGTCTTTAAATCTGATGTGTTAAGAATAGTACCGTTGAAACTGTAACCAGTCTGTCTGAAGTAGAAATCATCAACTCCATCAACAGTGTCCATGTCTACTGCAGCCTGAGCCCAGTCAGTTTCTTGTCCACCTTCATAATGTTTTACTGGCTCAATAGTCCAAATACCAACGTTATTCTTTTGACCAGGTACTAAATCTTGCCAATCTTCGGCACCAACCTGGGCTGGACTAAACGCCATACCTACTACTATCATTGCTAAAGAACACACTATAGCAATGATACGTCTTCCTAGTTTCTTCATGTTTTTCTCCTTTCTTAAACGAAAAATATTTCTAGTTACAATAGTACGTATAACCCCCAAAAGGGTGCAAAACACCCAATGATACATACTACTAATGTACATTAAATTATAATATAGTATTATTTTTATTGATAGTATAAATATTTTAGCCGGTATCTTTTTTAAGACGCGTTTTTCAGCGTTTATTGACATAGAAAAACCTCGCTGTAATTATTATTAACAGCGAGGTTTCATCTCTTCACTTATATAATCTTAATAGCTGACCATTTTGTGTAGCATTTTACTTTTCCTATTGTTTTGCATGCCCTAAATTTTACATAATACGTAACGCCATTTTTTAATCCTTTGAACTTATATGTGTTCTTACTAGCGTTAACTGCTACAGTATACTTTTTCTTGAAAGTATTAACTGTTGAATACTTAAGCTGGTATTTAGCTTTCTTTACTGTTTTGAAAACTGCTTTCTTTCTAGATATACTCTTAAACTTTGGCACCTTATATCTAAACTTAGCAATCTTTGTGTTTGTGCAAGCTTTCGCCGCCACCTTTGCACTATATCCTTTCGCAGCCATTGGATACATATAGTAGAAATATGATCCAGCATATTCTGCCCATCTCTGGTGTCCTTTGAAGGAATCGCCTTTTAAGAAATAATTGTAGCTTTTTTTAGCATTAACCAAAGTGGAATCCCATGTGGCATCTATATTATAGAAGTAACTGCCAATCTTTACGATATTCCATCCATGAGTTTCTCCGCTGAAAGTAGAGTCTCCAGCTATCACTCTAGTAGGAATACCCATAGTTCTATACACTTTATATAGAAGAGACGCAAATCCTTGGCACACTGCCTTTTTATTAATCAATGCCGAATACGCCGAATAAACTTTATCGTTTGAAATGTTCTTCGCATACTTTACATTCTTACAAACATAATCGTATACTTTCTTAACCTTTTCATAAGTAGTTGTCTTGTTTGTAAACTTAAAACCTTTAATCAGATTATTAACTTTTGTATCTAACTTTTTCCTCTCGGCTAATGTAGTTAGATAAGACATGTTCATTGTGAATGTATAATAATAGTAAGAACCCGATTTGACTGCAGAGAATGAAGTTTCCGCTTCATCTATATCCCACTTCATATAATCACCTTGGTTTACATTGTTTGTCTCGGCATAAATAACTCTCTCTATTTTGTCGAACAAGTTCTGTGGCTCTTTGTTCTTGCTCTTTACTCTCATCACAACTTTCGACTTATGATTGTAAATACTTCCGCGTGCTTCCACTCCTGCTTGTGTGATTGATTTGTAAAGCGATTTTTTAATTGCCGCCTCAGTCTTTGCCATTGGCTGTACACACAGCATCATCGTCAAAGCCAACATGCACGCCACTATTTTCTTAAACATATTCTCTCCCCTAATCCTAAATAACATTTATGAAGCTCTTCGATTTTTCAAAGAGCTTCATTTTGTTTTGTTATTTTTTTACTTTTTTCTTATACTTAGTTTTATATTTGTCTCCGCCATACTTCCAAACTCTAGTCATCTTATTTGGAACTTTCTTTAGATATGTGAATTTTTGATCATCATATCTCTTAAGTTTGAAATGAATATAACTTGGTGTAACTTTAATCTGTGTGACTCTATTCTTCTTACTGATGACCGTGTCGAATCCTAACCTCTTGTTGTTCATATCTCTTATGCTGAGACACATGCTACCTTTATATAAAACTTCTTTGATGTAAATGCGATAAGTCTTCTTTTTGCCTTTGTCTTTGCCGTGGTGTTTCCAAAGTCCTAACCAAGACTTAACCTTGCGATCAAACTTAAGCATCTTGTCATTTAATCTTGCAGCCTTTGGATAACCTTTTGCTATTTTGTCTAGCAAGTTTGATGCTGCTGCAATATTGCCCTTCGCAGCATACGCTATCGCTTTATTATAAATAACATCGTTTAGGTTTTTCTCTTTAGTGTATTTTGCTACCTTATTATTTATCTCAACAGCTTTTTTATATTTTTCTTTGCTAACCAAGTATTTAGCATACTCATATCCGTACTGTCCATACTGTGCGCCATATGTCTTAGGATCTTTCGAGAATACGTTTTGAATAGAATCCCACGCATCCTTCAAGTTGCCCTTCACAAATGACACCTGTGCAAAACCAGCACTTGCTTTGTTCGACAAATTGATATCAGACGCAGAGTCTGAACTCTTCTTGAAATATTTGTATGCATCATCTATTTGATTATTCTTAAGCGCTTCTTCACCTTTGTAGTAATCTAAAAATGCGTTTGCCATCTCGCCATACTCTGAATTAGCATCAGCATCGTAAGCTTTCTGGAAATTCTTCTTAGCTTTTTCTTCGTCATTTTTCTTTAGGTAATCTAGTCCAATATTATAATAGCATTCCGCCTCGAAGTCCTCGCTCTTTAGGAAACCATTTAAATCTTCAAACTCTTTCGCAGCCTGAACATATTTTTCCTGCTTCAAAAGTTTCTTAGCTTTTCCATACTGAATGTTTGGAATGAAGAACGAAACAATAGATAGAACAATCAACGCACAAATAGCAATTGCTACGCCAACAGCAATCTTGAATCTCTTCTTAACTAGCACTTCTCTTTCTTTGATAGAGTCTTCTCTGCTTCTCTTTCTCTCTTCATTTTGCTTTGCTGCTTCAAACTTTTTATATGCATCGTTAAGTCTATCACCAGCGTCTTTGTACCAGTGAATCTTTTCTAGGATAGTGATGCCCTCCGAAATATGTTCCGTGTCATCTGATTGAACATAGTTTAGTCCAGCTTTGTAGGCGTCCTCATAAGACTTAAGATTTTCTTCTGCGAATTCTTCTACATCTTCAATTTCGCCTTGGCTTTCTAAAATAGCATCCGACTTTTCCCAAACGCGTCCGTCTTCAAATATCACTCTATCTAAGCGCACTTTAAACTCGTTGGCATCCTTATTGTCGATAGTAAGTTTTGCCACACCTTTTGTAGAGAGATACTTCTGACCAAGAGCCTTGTACGAATGATCAATCTCACTTACATTGCCCTCTGGATCTTTTGCAATTACTGTTAAGTATACGTCTCTGATAGCCTCATAAAAAATATTTGTAAACTTTAAAGTAAGTCTATTTTTGTTACTTACTTTATCGTTTTCCAAAACACCTTTTTCCACAATGATTGGCGAACCATGTGTCCAAAGATTTTTATCGAGTTCTAACAGGGCAGTGTATCTGCCCTCCTCTTCCGGTTTCGCATTTTTCTCCTGTTTTGATTTAGTTTCCTTTTTTTCACTCATCGTTCCTAAACTTCCTTTTGATTAACAATTAATTATTTTTTAACTTTCTTCTTTTTGCTAGCGCTCCACTTACCATAGAGTTTTGCACCTTTAGTTTTCTTGTATGCTCTAGCCTTAACCCAATAAGTTGTTTTCTTATCTAAACCTTTAATTGTAAATTTTAGTTTTTTAGTTGTCTTTTGTTCGTAGCCGTCATATTTTTTATTGTCGCACCATCTAATCTGATATCCAGCTGCGCCTTTAACCTTCTTAAGAGTTATTTTTAATTTCTTCTTTTTAATATTCTTAAGCGATTTAATCTTTGCCTTTGCAGGAGCCGATACTGTAGTTGGCTTCTGTGTAGGTTTTTGTGTAGGAGTTGCTGAAGTAGGAGCTGCTGAAGTAGTTTCTGGTGCTCCCTCTTGATAGTAGCGAACATAATCAACATACATTGTAAGTGGAAGTGTTCCTGCATCTGGAATTCCACCAGCCAAATTTCCGCCTACGGCGAAGTTGAGCAAGATATGATAGTCATCATTCAATACTGATTTCATTCCTGTACTATCATCTTTTGTTGACCAATATGCATAGTTTACTCCATTCAAATAGAATGCTATTCCATTTCCATCTCTGTAAACACCATATGTATTCCAACCAGTTTTATCATATCCACTTGGGTTAGTCTGAACATATTTGTAAACATCTCCACCTTTTGCATCTGGGTAGTGGATAGTAGCCTGTGCAAATTTTGCAACGTTGAATGATTCCTCGATATCTATCTCACCACATGATGGCCAAGTCTTTCCATTGTTTCCAAGCATCCAAAATGCTGGCCAAATACCTTTAGCTGAAGGAATCTTCATTCTAGCTTCAACATAACCCATTCCAACTGATACCTTAGGCTTGTTTCCATCTTTGTCCCAAGTTCTGATACGACCTGATGTATAATTCTTTGTTCCTCTTTTTTCTTCTTTTGCTGTGATGGCAAGCAAACCGTCTGCCACAGTGACATTTTCTTCTCTGTACCACTGTTGCTCATTGTTTCCCCAACCAGGTATGCCATAACTACTTCCGTCACCTGTCTGGCACTCCCAGTTATCTTTGTTTAATTCTGTGCCATCAAATTCGTCGCTCCACTCGATGTGAATTTTATTGAAGTCAATCTTGTCTGGACAATTCGCCATTACCAATGTGCTAAATCCAATCGAGAATGTAAATATTGCTACCAATAATGCTATTTTTTTCATATAGCACCTCCTTAAAGATTTATAGAAATCCCTCACATCTACTATCTTTATTGTAATAAACAATTATTATGCAATATTGCTATTTATCGAGTTCTTTTTTGATTGCTTCGAAGAAACTGTCGTAATCTTCGAAGGCCTCGAACTGTGGGTAGTCTTTCTTAAGTTGTTCAGTAGTTCTAAATAGAAATCCAGCTTTGCTTGCTAGAATCATATCAATATCATTAAAGCTATCGCCCGCTGCAATAGTTTCAAACCCAACTGACTGTAATGCTTTAACTGTAGTTAGTTTTGATTTTGGGCAGCGCATCTTGTGGCTCAAAATCTTTCCATCATCTCCCACTACCAACGAATTACAGAAAAGTGTTGGATAACCAAGCTTTTTCATAAGTGGCTTTGCAAACTGTGTGAAAGTATCACTTATGATAATGACTTGTGTGATCTCCTGTAGCTTTTCTAGAAATTCTTTGGCGCCATCTAATGGATCTATGCCCTCAATAACTTCTTGGATTTCTTTTAATCCAAGTCCATGTTCATTCAATATATTAATACGATATTCCATAAGTTTATCGTAGTTTGGCTCATCCCGAGTAGTTCTCTTCAACTCCTCAATACCTGTATGCTCAGCAAAAGTGATCCAGATTTCTGGAACCAACACTCCCTCTAGGTCTAAACATACTATATCCATTGTATCTCCAATCCGCTTTAAGTAGTTTTTTGCACAAAATTAATAAACTTATCTTAAAGCATAAGTCCGTTTTTCTTCTATATAAATATAACAAAATATAGGGGTTTCTTCAATGACTAAAAAAGTTGAATTTTTTGTGTTTTTTACTCATTTTATATTGATTTTATTAATTTGTAGTTTAAACTAGATAATATGCAGAATAATTTCGATCAAGAGATTCTTGATCCAGATAATTATAATAATGGACTGACTGATGAGCAGGTTGCAGACCGTGTTAATCACGGTCTTGTAAACGAGCAAGTTGACAGTAACACACGAACTGTAGGCCAGATTATTGCGTCGAATGTGTTTACTTACTTCAACTTGGTCTTTGCTGTGCTTGCTGCTCTTCTTATTATGGTGGGATCGTTTAAGAATTTAACGTTTCTTCCTATTATTATAGCCAACACCCTAATTGGTATTGTGCAGGAGCTTCGCTCGAAGAAGGTTTTGGACAAACTAAATATGCTTAATGCTCCGCACACAAAGACTATTCGTAATGGCCAAGAGGTCATGATGGATTCAACCGAACTGGTAAAGGATGATGTCGTAATCTTCGAGGCAGGAAATCAGATTCCAGCGGACGCCATTATAATAGAAGGAAATGTTTCAGTTAACGAGTCACTTTTGACAGGAGAGGCCGACGAAGTTCAAAAAACCACGAACGATGAGCTTATGTCAGGTTCATTTATTGTGTCTGGAACTTGTACGGCTAGACTCGATAAAGTTGGCAGGGAGTCTTACATCTCTCAGCTTACTTTAGAGGCCACAAAGACAAAGAAAAAAGAACAATCGGAGATGATTCGCTCTCTCGATAAATTGGTTAAGGGAATCGGTATTGTGCTTATTCCTATTGGCGTTATTATGGTTGTTCAGCAGTACTACTTCAATGGTGCTACTCTTCAGAAAAGTATTACCGGAATGGTAGCTGCTGTTCTTGGTATGATTCCTGAGGGATTGTACTTGCTAGCTAGTATCGCTTTGGTCGTAAGTACAATGCGTCTTGCTAAACAACAGGTATTGCTCCACGACATGAAGTGTATCGAAACTTTGGCCCGTGTAGATGTACTTTGCGTTGATAAAACTGGTACTATCACTGTTCCTGATATGGAAGTGAGTGGTTTCAAACTTTTAGAAGGCAAAGACAAAGACGAATGTTTCTGGCTACTAAGTGATTTCGTTTCCTCTATGGCAAACGACAATGCCACAATGGACGCAATGAAGAAGTTCTTCAACGGCGAAGACGTAAAACAGGCGGATGAAGTGTTCTCATTCTCATCTGCTTACAAATATAGTGCTGCCCGCTTCGGCGATGACAACTATGTGTTGGGCGCGCCAGAATTTATTTTGAAAGATAAGTACGAAGACTATGCAGAAAGCATTGAAGAATACACCGACAAAGGGTACCGCGTGGTTGTATTTGGAAAGTACGATGGCGAATTAGATGGTGGAGAATTAAAGACACCTGTCACTCCTCTTTGCTTTGTATTCTTGTCAAACGCAATTCGTGCAGGTGCAGAAAATACTTTCGCATATTTCGCTAGATGCGGCGTAGAAATAAAAGTTATATCTGGAGACAATCCAAGAACTGTTTCCGAGATTTCTATAAAAGCTGGAATTGAGAATTCAGACAAGTATATTGATGCTTCTACTCTTGAGACTTACGACGATATTTATGATGCAATTCAAAACTATACTGTATTTGGACGTGTGACTCCTGAGCAGAAGAGATTGTTTGTTCAAGCACTTCAAGAGCAAGGTCGAACTGTCGCTATGACCGGTGATGGTGTCAATGACGTGCTTGCTTTGAAAGATGCGGACTGTAGCGTGGCTATGGCCAGCGGTTCGGATGCGGCCAGCAACGTGGCACAGATTGTGCTTATGGATTCTGACTTTTCAAGAATGCCATCTGTAGTATTAGAGGGACGTCGAGTTGTTAACAACATTCAGCGTTCTGCTTCACTATTCCTAGTGAAGAACATATTCTCACTCTTGATGGCTTTAATGGCAATGATCTTTGTATGGCAATATCCTTTGGAGCCTTCGCAAATTTCACTTGTTGGCGCCTTTACAATCGGTATTCCATCATTCTTCCTGGCACTAGAGCCAAACAAGAATCGAATACGCGGTCACTTCTTGACAAACGTATTCTTAAAGGCACTGCCTGGTGGACTCACCACATTTATGGTGATAGGCGCTTTCGTATTCTTCTGCTACGAATTCAAAGTAGATACAACAAATCTTTCATCTGCCTCCACTATCATTATGGCGATTGTTGGATTTATGATTCTTTATAAGATTGCTTCGCCGATGACTAAGTGGCATGCGACTTTGATTTGTGCCTTGATAGTTGGATGTTTGGCCACGATGATTCTATTTAGAAATATATTCTCAATGCATATGATTTCTGATTATAGAACGATTATGTTATTCGTAATTTTCGCTATTTGTACGGAGCCGATATTTAGGTATTTGTACCAAATTTGCTCACATATTCAACAGAAAGTCTCGAGTAGTTACACTAGATAATTAGTTGACAATACTCTTCGATTTGTGATATAAATATCTAGTGCGTTTTAGCGCTTAGGGGCGTAGTTCATCGGTAGAATAAGAGTCTCCAAAACTCCAGAGGTGGGTTCGATTCCTACCGCCCCTGCTATAAAGAAACTATCAAACAGATAGTTTCTTTTTTATTGCCAAAAGAAAAAGCAGTGTACTCACTTGAATCGTTCGTACATCTGCTTTTTCTTTTTGTAATTAAATAATACTATATCTGTTCACTAGCCTCTTTTATGTTGTTAACGCCAACTAATTCTATGCCATCTTCTTTAATAGTTTTTAATGAAACTGCCGGCATAATCACTTTCTTAAAGCCTAACTTTTTGGCTTCCACTACTCTCTGCTCAGCCTGTGAGATTGCTCTCACCTCTCCAGCTAAACCTACTTCGCCGAAGACTATGGTGTCTGGATTAATTACTTTGTTTTTGAAGCTACTAATGAATGCCATAACCAAAGCTAAGTCTAACGCTGGCTCTGTCACCTTCATTCCGCCTGCAATATTTACATATGCATCATAGTCTGCCATCTGAAGGCCGATTCTCTTTTCGATTACCGCCATAAGTAAGTTAACTCGGTTGTAATCGGTTCCAACAGCTGTACGTCTTGGCTGTCCAAAATTTGTTCTAGATAGAAGTGCTTGTATTTCTACTAACATTGGACGTGTGCCTTCCATAAGACATGCAACCACAGTTCCTGATGCATCTTTCGCTCTTCCCTCTAGCATATATTCTGATGGATTAAGAACTTGATTAAGTCCATTGTTTCTCATCTCAAAAACGCCAATCTCATTTGTCGATCCAAAACGGTTTTTGACACCGCGAATAATTCTATACGCGGCCTGCTTGTCTCCTTCAAAGTAAAGGACAGTATCAACCATATGCTCAAGCATTCTAGGTCCCGCAACCATTCCTTCTTTTGTGACATGACCCACAATAAAGATTGGTATGTTCTCGCCCTTAGCTAGCTGCATAAGTGAGTTTGTAGACTCTCTTACTTGCGCCACACTTCCAGGCGCTGAACCAATATCTTCTCGATACATTGTCTGAATCGAATCAACTACTACCACGTCAGGTTTCCCATCTAAAACTGTTGCCTCTATAGTTTCTAAGTTTGTCTCTGATAGAAGTTTTAAATTATCATTGAAATCACCCATGCGGTTTGCACGAAGTCTAATCTGTTTTAGAGACTCCTCGCCCGATATGTATAAAACATTTAAACCATTGTTCGCCATATTTTGGCATACCTGCAAAAGAAGAGTCGACTTTCCAATACCTGGATCTCCGCCAACCAAAACTAATCCACCTGGCACTACTCCTCCACCTAACACTCGGTCAAGTTCAGAGAAGCCAGTTGAAATTCTTTCTTCATCCTTTGCAGTCACCTCGTTTATGGCAACCGGATCATTTACAATTAGATTTTTATTTGAGTGTGCTTTCTTCTTTGCACTTGGTGCTTCCACGCAAGTTCCACCTGCGTGACAAGCTGGACATACGCCAAACCAAGTTGTCTGCTCATTGCCACACTCGCTACAGTAAAACAAGTTTTTCTCTTTTGCCATTTCTTCTCCCCGTCCTATAATGTATTTGGCTTAGCAACAAAAGTTGCTAAGCCATTTTTGAATCTTTATTAGTCTAAATTGAAATTATGTATTAGTCTAAATCGATAAATTCGAAATCGTCATCATCATCGTCATCGTCCTCTTCTTCAGTAGTCGCCAACATTGATTTAAGAGTACTCTTCAAATCTTCTGGTTCGCTAAGCGAATCCACATCTATTTCAGAAGTATCTACGATTTCTCTTTTGTCTGCCATATCCTCGATAGGATCTGCTAGTTCAGGACCATCTCCCTCAGTCAAATCAACCAACACATCGCTTTCGCTGTTTACTTCGCCGCCGTAGAATCCTTCTGTAGATTCTTTGTCTGTGCCGAATGTTGGCTCATCGCCGTATCCTTCGTGACGCTGAATTTTGCCAAACTCTCTCTTCTTCTTGTGAGTCTCTTCTAAAGAATCTTCCTTAGGTTCTTCCTTTGGCTCTTCAACTTCAGGTTTTACTTCTTCCGCTACTTCAACCTTCTCAGGCTCTTCATTTGTCACATCTGGCTTTTCAATTTCATCTATACTATCTGGAACATCATCCATTTTGTCTTCAACGAATGCTTCTGCAGGAGTAATATTTATTTCATCCGCATCCACTTCGATGTTCTCATCTAGGACATTATCTATATCATCTTCATCTAATGCTTTCACATCATCTTCTGTCTGAACAGCATCTATATCATCTTTATCATCTGGCTTAGCTTCTGCCTTAGCATCTTTACCCATGCCAGCTGTGATAAACTCTTCATCTTTAATCTTCTTTTCTTTCTTATTAAGTTTGCTATGAATTAGTAAGAAAATTAGGATAATAATTATTACTGCCATACCGATAATGACATAGCGGAAGATGTTGTATTTCTTAGTTAGTTCATTCTTTCTAGCCTTCATATTGTCATAAGCTTGGTTGGCTGCCTTTATCTGACTATTAACGTCGTTATCGATAAGGTATCTTTGCATACATTTTTCCTGGTCATCATATGTGTAAAGAGATGTGTCTCCATCCCAGTTCATAGCATAAACAAAGAACATTCCTTTCTCGTCATCCAAAACCCATGCTTTAACTTTTTTTCCGTCAATCTTGATTGTCTTTGTTTCATAATTTTTGAGAATGTCATCTTCTTTTTCTGGCTCAACAATTGTGTACATTCTACTTTTAACTTTGACATTGTTCATTGGGTAGAACTTGTCAGCGTCTTTGTCGTAGATGTAGAATCCTTCGCCATCTAGATAGAATGCTGTCAAATCTTTTTCTTTGCCTTTGATAGCATCGTACTTTTTACCTTTATACTTAGCTGTGGTCGCAACGAATCCTCTAGGAATATCCTTCTTCGAGAAAGAAGTAATCTTATACTCTTTACCGTTAACTTCAACTTTTGCTGATTTCTTTTTAGTTTTCTTTGACTTACCGCTATCGTCCTTATAATTAGCATCCTCAGCTGGTGTGAGTTTCTTTGTCTTTAACGTGTAAACTTGAGTGGCACCAGTGTTTGAACGAACAGTAACTGTTGTTGTGTTCATTCCAGTATCCATTTTAGTATTTAACGCTTCCTTATCCACAACAGCTGTAGAAGTGGCATCTTTTGTAACTGGAATTACTTCAATTTTTGGAACGTTAGATTTAACTGTCAAATCATACCTATAAGTAGTTGGGTTAAACTTGATTTTTATTTTCTTCTTTTTACCAGTTGAATCTACACTATAAACCTTTAAACTCTTAAGGTCTGTAGCTGGAATGGCCTTAACTGTAGACATTCCCATAGACAAAACAAATGTAATTGCAATAACTGTTACTATTAATCTCTTTAGACTTTTCATTTTCTTAAACTCCTTTATTTGAAATTTATAGTTCTTTTCCGATATCTGTTCTCATATATTTGTTATCAAAATCGATTAGCTTTGTAGCTTCGTAAGCATTAGCTCTGGCTTCCTTAAGTGTGTCACCTTTAGCAGTCACTCCCAAAACTCTACCGCCGTTCGTTACGATTTTGCCATCGTCTAACTTAGTGCCCGCGTGGAAGACATAGTATCCATCCATATCATCGAACTTCTCAAGTCCTTTAATCTCGAATCCCTTCTCGTATGAAACTGGGTATCCGTCACTCGCTAATACCACGCACACTGCTGCATTGTCTTCGAACTCCAGGTCAATCTCATCAAGTTTTCCGTCAATGCACGCCTCAAACACGTCTATTATATCATTTTTCATTCTAGGTAGCACTACCTGTGCCTCAGGATCTCCAAATCTAGCATTATACTCTAGAACCTTTGGTCCCTCACTGGTTAACATAAGTCCGAAGAAGATAATTCCAGTAAATGGTCTTCCCTCTGCTGCCATCGCATCTACTGATGCTTGGTAAATATATTTCTTGCAGAAGTCATCCACTTCGTCTGTGTAGAAAGGACTTGGTGAGAATGTTCCCATTCCGCCAGTGTTAAGTCCCTGGTCACCATCTTTCGCTCTTTTATGATCCTGCGCCGAAGTCATAATCTTAATTGTCTTTCCATCTACAAATGAAAGAACTGAAACTTCCTTGCCTGTCATGAATTCTTCAATGACGATTGTGTTGCCGGCATCGCCAAACTTCTTATCAAGCATCAAAGTTCTAACGCCTTCCATTGCCTCTTCTCTAGTCTGACAAATCAAAACTCCCTTTCCAAGAGCAAGTCCATCAGCCTTAAGAACTATCGGCATCTTTGCAGTCTCTAGATATTTCATTGCTTCCTCGGGTGAATCGAAGTTCTCATATCCAGCTGTTGGGATATTATATTTCTTCATCAAATCCTTTGAGAATGCTTTTGAACCTTCAAGAATAGCTGCGTTCTTTCTTGGCCCAAACACTCTAAGTCCAGCTTCTTCAAACTTATCGACTACGCCGCCTACCAATGGATCGTCCATTCCGATAACCGTTAGGTCAATTTCATTTTCCTTTGCAAAGTCCACTAACTTATCGAATTCCATTGCTCCGATAGGTACGCACTCTGCTATCTGTCCTATACCCGCATTACCTGGGGCACAGTAAATCTTATCTA
>CAMZGB010000007.1 GCA_947306285.1 uncultured Lachnospira sp. | reverse complement strand
ATAATGGACTTGGTAGCAAACGGAGTGGATGGAGTTCATATTTACACAATGAATGATGCTTACGTTGCGAGAAAGATTACCGAGGCTGTAAATAATATATTGAAGTTTAAATAAGAATGAACAAGCATAACATTAAAACAGAAGATATTGATTTCAAAGAAGTTCTTAAAACTCTAGGATACGAAGATGAATCTTTAGATGACAGTGTAAAAGAACTTCTTTTGATATGTGAAAAAGAATTAACAGAAACTATTAATGCATGCTTCGTATATCGAGTGTTTGATTATGATAATGAAGAGATGGTTGACTCTGGTTTTGAGTTAGAAGGAGACACCGTCAAAGAACACTTAAAGGATTCAGAAAAATGCATTTGCATTTGTGGAACGCTTGGAAGTGAAGTGGACAATCTTATTAGGAAAAAACAAGTCACTTCGATGGCGGAAGCGATGATGATTGATAAAATGGCATCGTTTTTGACTGAGTCTGTTTTAGACAAAGCGGAAGAAATAATAATGAGAGACTACGAAGGGTATGATAAGACTTTTAGATATGGATTAGGTTATGGAGACTTTCCTATTACAAAACAAAAAGAATTTTTGGAAATGCTAGATGCAAGCAGACAAGTAGGGGTGCATGTCAATGATGCTTCGATGCTAATGCCTACAAAATCTGTAACATGTTTAATAGGTATAAAGAAATGATTGATTTACTAAATCAAAATTACATATTGTTAGACGGAGCTATGGGAACAATGCTTCAAAAGAGTGGCGAGATGGGTGACGTTTTGCCAGAAGTGTTAAACATTGAAAAGCCAGAGCTTATTTCTAGTATTCACAAAGCATATGTTGACGCTGGAGCACAGGTTGTGTATGCGAATACTTTTGGTGCTAACAAATACAAAATGAAAGATGCTGGATATAGCATTGAAGAGTTGATTGGCGCCGCTATTAATAATGCAAAGAATTCCGGTGCTAAGGTTGCGCTTGATATAGGTCCTATTGGAAAACTATTAGAACCACTTGGTGACTTAAGCTTTGAGGAGGCGTATGAGATCTTCAAAGAAGAAGTGATTGCTGGAAAGGATTCAGATCTAATTGTTATCGAGACAATGACAGACCTTTTGGAGACTAAGGCTGCAGTTTTGGCTGCAAAAGAAAACAGTGATAAACCTGTATTTGTCACAATGACTTTTGAGGAAAATAGAAGGACATTTACTGGTGTTTCAATAGCTTCAATGTGTCACACGCTTGAGGGATTGGGTGTAGATGCGCTAGGTGTCAACTGTTCGCTTGGACCAAAAGAGTTACTTCCTATAGTGAAGGAAATAGTAGATGAGGTTAGTGTTCCTGTTATTGTTAAGGCCAATGCTGGGCTACCTGACCCAGTTACAAATGAATATAGTTTAAAACCTGAGGACTTCGCTACACACTATAAAGAGATGAGAAAGATGGGTGTTAAGGTATTCGGCGGATGCTGTGGTACTACACCAGAATATATAGAAGAAATTGCAAAGGCATTAAAAGACGTAAAGCCTGAAAAGATAGAGAGCGAGAAATCATTATGCGTTTGCTCGCCTACGAAGACAGTTAAGGTTGATACGCCAAAGATTATTGGTGAGAGAATTAATCCTACTGGCAAAAAGAGATTCAAACAGGCTCTTATAGAGCAAGATATGAATTATATTTTGTCGCAGGCAATTGAGCAGGTGGATGCAGGCGCAGACATTTTAGATGTTAATGTTGGACTTCCAGAGATTGATGAACCTGAGATGATGGTTAAAACCATTAAGGCTCTTCAGTCAGTTGTTGATGTGCCATTACAGATTGACTCATCGGATCCTGAAGCAATTGAACAAGGACTCAGAGTTTATTGTGGAAAACCGATTGTGAACTCGGTTAATGGTGATGATGAAGTGCTAGATTCAATTCTTCCTATTGTGAAGAAGTATGGAGCATCGGTCATTGGACTCACACTTGATTCAAATGGCATTCCAAAAACTGTTGAAGATAGAATAAACATTGCCAAGAAAATAATGGACAAAGCCCTAAGTTACAGTATTCCAAAGGAAGATATTATTATAGACTGTCTAACTATGACTGTTGCCACTGATCAGAATGCAGCAAAGGATACATTAAGAGCGTTAAAATATGTAAAAGAAGAACTTGGGCTTAGAACAGTACTAGGTGTTTCCAATGTCTCGTTTGGTATGCCAAACAGACCAAGGGTTAATCAGATATTCCTACATATGGCTCTAAACTATGGACTAGATTTACCTATTATTAATCCAAATATTCCAGCGATGACAGATACAGTTAAAAACTATGGATCGCTAGAAGATATAGATGTCGACAACTTTGACTTCTTCGAATATGCAAACATTCAAACAGAGGAAGAGGATGATGAAAAAGCAGAGAAGATAGATGACCCAAAGGAAGCGATCCTTTATGCTATGCAAAAGGGTCTATCCGAGAAGGCAAAAGATATTACAAAGCAGCTTTTGGAAACGAAGACTCCAATGGAAATCATCAACGAATACTTGATTCCATCACTAGATAAGATAGGAGAAGAATTCGAAAAAGGAACACTGTTCTTGCCACAGCTTATTATGGCTGCAGACACTGCAAAAGACAGTTTTGATGTTATAAAGACGCATCTTGCAAACACTGGTGAACAGACTGAGAGTAAGGGCAAAGTTATAGTTGCCACAGTTAAGGGCGACATCCATGATATAGGTAAAAATATAGTAAAAGTTATCCTTGAAAACTATGGATACGAAATTATAGATTTAGGGCGCGATGTGGCTCCAGAAAAGATTTTAGAGGTAGCAAAAGCAGAAAATGTAAAACTAGTTGGATTGTCAGCGCTTATGACAACCACACTTCCTGCTATGCAAGAGACAATAGACCAACTAAAAGGCTTAGATGGTGTCAAAGTAATGGTTGGAGGAGCGGTGTTAACTGAAGATTATTCTAAGCAAATCGGTGCCGATTATTACTCGAAAGATGCGAAAATGGCAGTCGATATAGCTAAAGAAGTATTAGATTAAAAAGTACTTGCATTTTATAAGGGCTTTTGATAAAATACACTTCGTGTCAAATCGATGGGAAAGTTCGATTTAATTCATTAAAAGGAGGTGCTATTATGGCTAAATGTGAAATTTGCGGTAAGGGTGCTCATTTTGGAAAAGCTGTGTCTCATTCACACAGAAGATCAAGCAGAATGTGGAAATCAAATATCAAAAAAGTTAGAGTTAAAACAGATGGAAACGCAAAGAGAATGTACGTATGTACACAGTGTTTGAAATCTGGTAAGGTTGAGAGAGCATAATTTTGCTCTGTCACTAATAAATGACTGTTCAAATTGATGAACAGTCGTTTTTTTATATAGGCAAACACTATATTTTTAGGTCAAAAAATAGTATAATATATAGACTATGGTTTATAGGAGGATAAGTCATGAAAGGTAAAATGGATACAGACTTAGGCCAGGTATTAATTAGTCCTGACGTTATTGCACAGTATGCAAGTGAAACTGCGTATGAGTGCTTTGGAATCGTAGGAATGGCTATGGTAAGTATGAAAGATGGCCTTGTAAAACTTCTTAAGAGAACAAGTTCTACAAAGGGTATCAACGTTGAAATAGACGAAAACAATGAAATCAGCATTGATTTTCATATTATTGTTTCATTTGGCGTTAATATTGTCACAATCGCTGACAATATCATTTCAAGCGTTAAATATAAAGTAGAAGAGTTTACTGGAATGTCAGTAAAGAGAGTAAATGTGATAGTAGAAGGCGTTAGAGTAATAGACTAACGTGGTTAATTATAGAATAAAGTAATAATTATTACTTTAGGAGGAATTATCGTGGAAATATTGAGTGTTAGCGCCGAGATGTTACAGAAAGCATTTATTGCTGGCGCAAAAAATCTTGAAGCAAATAAAGAATACATAAACGAGTTGAATGTTTTCCCTGTACCAGATGGTGATACAGGTACAAACATGACATTAACTATTATGTCAGCAGCCAAGGAAGTCGGAGCAATTGATGATCCAAATATGGAAAATGTTGCTAAGGCTATTTCTTCTGGTTCTTTACGTGGAGCTAGAGGTAACTCTGGTGTTATCTTGTCTCAACTATTTAGAGGTTTTACTAGAGAGATTAAAAAAGAAGACGAGATTAATGTTGAGATTTTATCAAGAGCTTGTAATAAGGCTGTTGAAACTGCTTACAAAGCAGTTATGAAACCTAAAGAGGGAACAATTCTTACTGTCGCTAAAGGAATGGCTGAGAAAGCTGAAGAGTTGGTGGCAGAAAGCGAAGACTTAGTTTATGTTATCGATGAAATCATCAAGCATGGCGACTATGTTTTAAGCCAGACTCCTGAGATGCTTCCTGTTTTAAAAGAAGCAGGGGTGGTTGACTCTGGTGGAGAAGGTCTGATGACTGTCATGAAGGGTGGATATGATTCTCTTCTTGGTAAAGAGATTGACTATTCTCTTGAAGGCGTGTCAAAGACTGGTCCTGGTGCAAACCTTGATGACATTGAAATTGAAGAAGCAGATATTAAGTTTGGTTATTGTACTGAATTTATAATAAATCTTAAAAAGCCATTGAAAGCATCAGAAGAAGATGGTTTCAAAGAGTTCTTGCATTCAATTGGTGACTCTATTGTTATGGTGGCTGATGATGAACTCGTTAAAGTTCACGTTCACACAAATCAACCAGGTGAAGCTTTTACTAGGGCTTTAACTCTTGGTTCTTTGTCGAGGATGAAAGTCGACAATATGCGTGAAGAACATCACGAGCGCCTAATTCAAAATGCGGAGAAGAAAGCTAAAGAGCAGGCTGAAGCTGCTAAAAAGAAAGAAGAGCCTAGAAAAGAGAATGGTTTTATCGCTGTATCTGTGGGTGAAGGTCTTGATGAAGTATTCAAGAGTCTTGGCATAGACACTATCATTTCTGGCGGACAGACTATGAATCCAAGTACTGATGATATCTTACGAGCAGTAGATGAAGTGAATGCGGATAACATTTTTATCCTTCCAAATAATACAAATATTATCCTTGCTGCAGAGCAGACAAAGATTTTAGTGGAAGATAAACAACTTATTGTTATTCCATCAAAGACTATTCCTCAGGGAATCGCTGCTATGCTTGGATTTATTCCTGGCCAGAGCGCCGAAGATAATATAGCATCTATGACTGAAGCCATGAAAGGTGTTAAGACTGGTGAAATCACATACGCAGTTAGAGATACAGTTATAGATGATAATGAGATTAAAGAAGGAAACATCATGGGTATTGGTGATGATGGTATTTTGGCTGTAGGTGAAGAACTAGAGGCTACAACCATCGATTCAATCGCCGCTATGGTGGATGAAGACTCAGGAATGATTAGCGTTTACTACGGCGACGAAATTTCCGAAGAAGACGCAAATAAATTAGCAGAAAAACTACAAGAAAAATTCCCAGATGTAGAAGTAGAATGCTATATGGGTGGACAGCCTGTATACTATTACATCACATCTGTTGAGTAGGAGCATTAGATGGGCGACGTATTTGTAGAGCAAATTATAAAGAAGAGATTATCACTAGGAGGATTGGCTATCAGAATTGGTGCCATTTTCATTGTGCTTGCTTCTGGGGTGATTTTGATTCCGCTTCTTTTAATGCTTGGAATTACTATCACAGTTTTGCTAATTTATTTGGCATATCTAGCTTTTGTTTATACAAGTGCTGAATGGGAATACTCATTCGTCAACGGAGAGCTTACAATTGATAAGATTCTTGGAAAGAGAAAGAGAAAACCAGGCGAGACTTATGATATTAGAAAAGCATCTTTGATTGCGCCTGCAAATAGTGAGGAAGTGGCAGAGAAATCTAAATTCCTTACAAAAATAGATTACACAGGAACAACAAATACAGATAACCACTACGTGATTATTATTGATGATGTAGATGGTGTTAAGGGAGCGCTCATGATTACATTTGAGCCAGATGAAAAAATGCTGGAAGCAATGTACAATGTGCGCCCTAATATTATAAAATAGTAAGAGAGGGAGTATTATGAGCAAAATAATTGGTGATGGAATTACATTTGATGATGTGCTATTAGTACCTCAGTATTCAGAGGTTACCCCAAATATGGTAGACCTAACCACTAATCTTACAAAGAAGATTAGGCTTAACGTTCCAATGATGAGTGCAGGTATGGATACTGTTACTGAGAGTGGAATGGCAATAGCTATGGCTAGACAGGGTGGTATTGGTATTATCCATAAAAACATGACAATAGAGCAACAGGCTAACGAAGTGGACATTGTTAAGCGTTCAGAGAATGGTGTTATTACAGATCCATTTTCATTAAGTCCAGATCATACTTTGGCGGATGCTGATGAGTTGATGGGTAAATACAAAATCTCTGGTGTACCTATTGTTGTTGGTAAAAAGTTGGTTGGTATCATCACAAATCGTGATCTTAAATTCGAAACTGATTTTTCAAAACTAATCAAAGATTCTATGACATCAGAGGATCTTGTTACTGCAAAGGAAGGCGTAACTTTAGATGAGGCGAAAGCCATCCTTGCAAAATCAAAGAAAGAAAAACTTCCTATAGTAGACGATGATTACAACCTTAAAGGTTTGATTACTATAAAAGATATTGAAAAGCAGATTAAGTATCCTTTGAGTGCGAAGGATGAGCAGGGAAGACTTCTCTGTGGTGCTGCAGTTGGTATTACAAATAATGTATTAGAGAGAGTTAAGGCATTGGTGGATGCAGCTGTGGATGTAATCGTAATCGATTCAGCTCATGGTCATTCAGCAAACATTGTTAAAACTCTTAAAGAAGTAAAGGCAGAGTTTCCAGACCTTCAAGTTATTGCTGGTAATGTTGCGACAGGTGAAGCTACAAAAGACTTGATTGAGGCTGGTGCAGATGCTGTAAAAGTAGGTATTGGACCTGGTTCTATATGTACTACACGTGTGGTAGCAGGTATAGGTGTTCCTCAAGTTAGCGCCATTATTGATTGTTATAATGCAGCTAAGGAATATGGAGTACCAATTATTGCCGATGGTGGAATTAAGTTTTCAGGAGACATCGTCAAAGCAATTGCTGCAGGTGGTAGCGTTTGTATGATGGGTTCAATGTTGGCAGGTTGTGATGAGGCTCCAGGTGCTTTTGAAATTTACCAAGGACGTAAATACAAAGTTTACCGCGGAATGGGTTCAATCGCAGCTATGGAAAACGGAAGTAAAGATAGATACTTCCAAAATGATGCAAAGAAACTTGTACCTGAAGGCGTTGAAGGACGTGTTGCATATAAAGGAACCGTTGAAGATACAGTATTCCAGTTGATGGGCGGTCTTCGTTCAGGAATGGGTTACTGTGGAGCAAAAGATATTGAGACATTGAAAGAGACAGGCAAGTTTGTGAAGATTTCAGCAGCTTCACTTAAAGAGAGCCATCCTCATGATATCCATATCACTAAAGAGGCTCCAAACTATACTACAGAAAGTTAAAGAGGGAGATTAGGAAATGAAGAAATTTGGTAAGATTATTGTTCCAATTGCGATAGTAATAATTTTGGCTGCATTCGCAGGAATTATTTACTATGTAAAAGTGGTTAAACCAGCGAAGGAAATTGATGAAGAAGCTGGATATAATGCGAATGAGTATATTGAACTTGGTAAGTATACAGGATTCAATTATTTAATTAATCAGAAAAAGTTTGATGACTTGGTAAAAGAAAAGACTTTCTCATCAGAGAGTGTAAGTAGAGCTGCAAAAGAAGGTGACGAAATAGAATTCTCATACACTGGTTATGTTGATGGAAAGAAAGTTAAAGATCTTTCACAAGAGAATGTGGCAGTAGAAACTAATCAAAAAGAGAATGCAGTTTATAGCAAATTTACTGATGCTTTGATTGGCAAGAAAAAAGGCGATACTGTTACAGTTAGTATTCCGGGAAAAGATGCTAGTATTATTTCAAAGGATAAAAAGAAGTATGATGGCACAGTTACTTTCAAATTAAAAGTTGAAGATGTTAACAAAGTTGATTATGCTAAAGTTACAGATGATTGGGTTAAAAATGAGAGTAATGAAGAGGTTGATACTGTAAAAGATTTCTACGATGTAGTCGAGGCTGAATTGGACGAAACAGCAACAGCAGACCTTTGGCAGAAAGCAATTGATAATGCAACGATGACAAACTGGCCTCCAGAGTTGTATAATAAAGTTAAGGAAGAAGAAGAGGCTGATGCAAGATACAATGCTGACCAGTGGGATATGAATCTAAAAGAATGGTATGCAATGAATAACGAGACTGAAGATTCTCTCAAAAAAGAGTATTTGAATCAAGTTAAGTCTACACTAGTTATGTGGGCAATCGTTAAGGAAGAGCATATCACTTGTAGTGATTCAGATATTGAAGAACGTTATCAAGAATTGTTTGAAGAATTAAAAGAGGACGGCGAATACAAAACTCTTGACGATGTTAAGAAAGATTACTCAAAGTCAGAAATTAGAGAAGCTGTTTATTTAGATAAAGCACAGCAATTTGTATATGATAATTCTAATGTAAAGAAGACATACAAAGTTCCAAAAATTAAATAAGTACCTTTGACTAATTGAAGGGAGGTATTTGAAGAATGATTATGAAGAGATTTATTAGTGCAGTAGTAAGTTTGGTTATGATTGTTCTGATGCTTCCGGTCTGTGGGAATATGGAAGTTAAGGCTGCCAAGTTAGACCTTAATTATTCATATTTTACAATGACGGGTGGATACACTGTTAAACTTATTGCTCACACAGGTGCAAAAGTAAAATGGAAGAGTACAAATAAGAAAATTGCTACTGTTTCCAAAACCGGTAAAGTTACTGGAAGGAAAAAGGGCAAGTGTACTATCGTTGCGCGTAGTGGAAAACGAGTGGGTAAATGCAAGATAACAGTCACCAGCAATATGTTCATCCCAGTAAAGAATTATAGAAAAACTACATTGAACGTTTTACGACTTAAACTGGATTTACATAGTATTGAGTATAATGAACTTGGTCAAAGTATTCTAAATAAGAAGAAGAGTACTTTCCCATTAGCTTTGAAGAATACTAAAAAGAAAGCTAAGTGGAAATCGAACAATAACGCAATTGCGACAGTTTCAAATAAAGGAGTAGTTACTCCAGTGTCAAAGGGTGTAACATCCGTTTATGCGAAAGTTGGAAAGAAAAAGTATGCATGTGAAGTAGTTGTTACAGATTTGAACGACCCTAATTTGATTGAAAATCAAAAAGACGCATACGAAATGCTAAGAAGAATAAATAATCTTAGAATTCAAAATAGAGTAAAACCATTAAAGATATTGAACCGTTTGATGAGGGCGGCTAGAAAGAGAGCTAAAGAACTTAAACCTAAAAAAATAGAAGTAGTAGGCTTAGGCATAAGGCTTGATGGAAATTTCTCGCATAGAAGACCTGATGGAAGATCTTTTAGTACAGTTGTTCCGGAGTTCAACTTGCCATTTGGTAGTCATGTGGGAGAGAATATCAGTTTTGTGACAGATACTGTCACTCAAAGAGAAGAGTTTTTGAATACTTGTTTTAAAGCATTTTTGGCTTCAGAAGCTCATAAAAAGAATATGTTGAGTAATAAATATACATATGTAGGTATTGGACATGATGATAGTATTCAATTTACTAATTATCATACGCATCCATGTATTGCAGTGTTCTGGGATCAACTATTCTATTCTAAATAATAAGGAGACATTATGAAAATCACATTAAAAGATGGATCGGTAAAAGAATACGCGGAGGCTATGTCTGTTAAAGATATAGCCTTTGATATAGCGCCTGGACTTGGAAGAGCAGCGTGCGCAGGAGAGGTGAATGGCGAAGTAGTAGACCTAAGAACTACTATTGAGGATGATGCCAAACTAAATATACTAACCTTCAGAGATGACGAAGGTAAAAAGGCTTACAGACATACTGCAAGTCATATTTTGGCGGAGGCTGTAAAGAGACTTTGGCCTGAAACTAAACTAGCAATTGGCCCAGCTACTGATACAGGCTTTTATTATGACTTCGAACACGAGCCATTCACTCGTGATGATTTAGATGCCATAGAAGCAGAGATGAAAAAGATTATTAAAGAGGGTGCAGAGATAAAGAGATTTACTTTGCCTCGAGAGGATGCCATCAAGTATATGGCTGACAGAAAAGAGGATTACAAAGTAGAACTTATTCAAGACTTGCCTGAGGATTCAACTATTTCATTCTACAGTCAGGGTGAAAAATTTGTTGACCTTTGTGCTGGACCACATTTAATGAGCACAAAGCAGGTTAAAGCGTTTAAACTTATTTCATCATCTATGGCTTACTGGAGAGGCGATGAGAATAAAGCTAGACTACAGAGAATTTATGGTACAGCTTTTGACGATAAAAAAGAATTGGCAGCTTATCTTGAGTCATTAGAAGAAGCGAAGAGAAGAGACCACAACAGACTTGGTCGTGAGATGGGTCTATTTACAACAGTTGATGTAATCGGTCAGGGACTTCCTTTGTTTACTCCTAAAGGCACAAAAATGATTATGAAACTTCAACGCTGGATTGAAGACTTAGAGGACAATGAGTGGGGCTATGAGCGTACACGTACACCTCTAATGGCAAAGAATGACTTGTTTAAGATTTCAGGTCACTGGGATCATTATAAAGAGTCAATGTTTGTTTTGGGCGATGAGGAGAAGGACGATGAGGTATTAACACTCCGTCCAATGACATGTCCATTCCAGTACTATATTTATAAGAATGAACAAAGATCATACAGAGATCTTCCTATTAGATATTCTGAGACATCAACATTGTTCAGAAACGAAGAGTCTGGTGAGATGCACGGACTAACTCGTGTTCGTCAGTTTACAATTACTGAGGCACACTTGATGATTCGTCCTGACCAAGTTAAGCAGGAGTTAACAAGATGTCTTGAACTTGCTATGTACATTTTTAAGGTACTAGGCGTGGAAGACGATATCAGATTTAGATTGTCAAAATGGGATCCAAATAATAAGGAAAAATATTTGGGTGATGAGGATTACTGGGATGAGTCACAAAGTGTTCTTCGTCAGTTACTTATCGATAACGATGTTGAGTTCACAGAGGAAGAGGGCGAGGCTGCATTCTACGGACCTAAGATTGATATCCAGGCCGACAATGTATATGGAAAAGAAGATACAATGGTAACTATCCAGCTTGATAACGCGATTGCAGAAAAGATGGATATGTACTATATAGATGAGAATGGTGACAAGCAGAGACCTTACATCATTCACAGAACATCAATGGGATGTTATGAGAGAACTTTGGCGTGGTTGATTGAGCACTATGCTGGCAAGTTCCCTACATGGCTTTGCCCAGAGCAAGTAAGAGTACTTCCTATTTCAGACAAGTACGAAGACTATGCAAATGACGTTGCAGCTAAGCTAAAGAAAGCTGGCGTTGATGTAACAGTTGATAACAGATCTGAAAAGATTGGTTATAAGATAAGAGAAGCTAGACTAAATAGACTTCCTTATATGCTAGTAGTTGGTGAGCAAGAGCAGACAGACGGTACAGTTTCAGTTAGAAGCCGTTTCGCTGGCGACGAAGGAGTTAAGCCATTAGTCGAGTTTATCTCTCAGATTACTAATGAAATTGAGTCAAAAGAAATAAGGGAAGAATTACCTGAAGAAGAGAGAAATCAGGGTCAAAAATAGTCCCAAAATCAATTGACAAAACCTAGTAATAATGGTATATTACTACACGTTGTAAAAAGAAAGCAGAGTATCCACTCTCACCCAGACACGAGGAGTGATTCGAGGTTCATACTTTTTAAACACTAACTAGAGTGTTTTGAATTGTTATTTATGTGGATAATCTCTGTGATTATCCACTTTTTTATTGAGTTAAAAAAGTCAAAATAATGGAGGTGCATTACAATTAATAAAGTACAGATTAACGAACAAATCAGAGATGACGAAGTTCGCGTGATTGGACCAGATGGAGAGCAGATAGGCGTCATGTCGGCACAGGAAGCTCAACAGAGAGCTTATGACGAAGATCTTGATTTGATTAAGATTTCACCGAAGGCTAATCCACCAGTGTGTAAAATCATGGATTATGGAAAGTTCAAATATGAACAGCAGAAGAAAGAAAAAGAAGCCAAAAAGAAACAGCACGTGGTTGAGACAAAAGAAATTAGGCTTTCACCAAATGTGGAAATCCACGATATGAAGACTAAGGCTAACAATGCTAGAAAGTTCTTAGAAAAGGGCGACAAAGTAAAAGTTACGCTTAGATTTAGAGGTCGTGAGATGGCTCATATTAGTAGTAATGCAACAGTTCTTGATGATTTCGCAGAATTGTTAGAAGACATTGCAGAAATCACTAAGAAGCCAAAACTTGAAGGAAGAAACATGACTATGTTCATGGAGAAAAAGCGCTAAAGCGTTTGAATATTAGGAGGAGAGAATTATGCCAAAGGTAAAAACAAACAGAGCAGCTGCCAAGAGATTTAAAAAGACAGGCACTGGCAAACTAAAAAGAAACAAAGCTTACAAGTCACATATTTTGACTAAGAAGTCAGCTAAGAGAAAACGTAACCTACGTAAGGCTACAACAGCAGACAAGACAAACGAGAAAAATATGAAGAAGATATTACCATATCTATAATCTAAAGTTAGGAGGAAATCAAAATGGCAAGAGTTAAAGGCGGATTAAACGCTAAGAAAAAACATAAAAGAGTATTGAAACTGGCTAAAGGTTATAGAGGAGCCAGAAGTAAACAGTATAGAGTTGCTAAGCAGTCAGTAATGAGAGCTTTAGCTACATCATATGCAGGAAGAAAAGAAAGAAAACGTCAGTTCAGACAGTTATGGATTGCAAGAATCAATGCTGCATCAAGAATTAATGGATTATCATACAGCAAGTTCATGTATGGACTAAAGCAGGCTGATATTGATATCAACAGAAAGATGCTAGCAGATATGGCTGTTAATGATGCTGATGGATTTGCAAAACTTGTAGAAGTTGCAAAGGAAAACATTCAGTAATTTTTAAGGACACAAAAATGTATTTTTGTGTCCTTTTTATTTCACAAAATGAACATATTTTTGAATAAAATAGTATATAGTGTGAAATAATAATTTTGACGGAGGAAAGAAAATGAGCGTAATACAGATTGAAAATCTAGTTAAAAAGTATGGCGCTAATGTGGCAGTGGATGGACTTAACCTTGATATAGAAGGCGGAAAAGTCTACGGTTTTTTGGGACCAAATGGTGCTGGAAAATCCACTACTATGAATATAATCACTGGCTATATTGGTGCTACTAGCGGAACCGTAAAAGTGAATGGTTTCGATATTTTAAAAGATAGTAAAAAGGCAAAGGCTTCAGTTGGATACTTGCCTGAGCAACCACCTCTATACCAAGAGATGACAGTAGAGGAATACTTAAAATTCGTAGCAGAACTCAAGGGAATTCCAAAGGCTGAAAGAAAAGAGGCTATTAATGCTGCAGTTGAAAAAACTGGCATTAGTGAAATATATAAAAGATTAATCAGAAATCTATCTAAAGGTTACAAGCAAAGAGTTGGTATAGCTCAAGCTATTATTGATATGCCAGAAGTTATTATTCTTGATGAGCCAACAGTCGGACTTGACCCAAAACAGATAGTCGAAATCAGAGAGTTGATTAAATCCTTAGGCGCAGATCATACAGTAATTTTAAGTTCACACCTTTTACCAGAAGTGAGTGAAGTATGTGATTATATCTATGTGATTTCGCAGGGAAAACTTGTTGCTGAAGGAACAGAGGCTGAATTATCTAAAGATATTGTGAAAGAAAACATTCTTGAAGTAACTATTCAAGGAGATAAAACAGTAATAGAAGGAATCGTGAAAGATATGGCATCTATTACAGATTACAGCATTGTGGAAGTTAATGAGGGAGTTACTCTTACAGTGAAGACAGATGAAGACACAGATATTCGTTCTGGACTAT
Source organism: uncultured Lachnospira sp. (assembly GCA_947306285.1). GTDB lineage: Bacteria > Bacillota > Clostridia > Lachnospirales > Lachnospiraceae > Eubacterium_G. The sequence continues at coordinate 8,963 of CAMZGB010000007.1, read as the reverse complement.
TTGCTATATGTGCTTCAAAAGGACTTCCAATCGTTGGAATGAACTTTAAGACAAGTTCTTTGGAGGATGTATTCCTAGAGATTACAGAGGACTACAAAGCTCCTGAAAAGAAATCAAAGAAAAAAGATGAAGACAAATTAGATAATACAGAAACAGAGGTTGAAGAAACTACTGTGGAAGAAACAGTGGAAATTGAAGAGGAGGTGAGTGAAGATGAAAGCGATCTATAAGAGAGAATTAAAATCTTATTTTTCATCTGTAATTGGTTGTATCTTTATCGCAGCCACATTACTCATTTCCGGTATATTCTTTGTGTTATATAACCTAATGCAAGGATATCCAAATATGGAACCACCAATCTTTTATGGTGCAATGGGACTAGCTCTTTTGGTACCTGTGTTAACTATGAAAGTTATGGCTGATGAAAGACGTCATAAAACTGACCAATTGATTTTGACTTCACCGGTATCACTATTCAAAGTAGTGATGGGAAAATATTTGGCATTGCTAACAATATTTGCTATTCCAGTAATAGTTATGTGTAGTTACCCATTGATTTTATCAATATTCGGTAAGGTATCATTTACACTCGCATACACGACAATACTAGGTTTCTTCTTATACGGAGCAGCACTTATTGCAATCGGTGTATTTATCTCATCAATAACAGAGATGCAAATCATTGCTGCAATAATAGGCATTGTAGTTATGTTTTTGGGATTCTTTATGGGAACAATCACAGGATTGATTTCTCAAGAAGGAAACATTATTACAGACATACTAAAAGTGTTCTACACAATGGGACCACTCAATGACATAATGGCTGGACAGATAGCACTAGACCACATAGTTTACTATGTATCTATTATTGTGTTATTCCTATTCCTTACTTGCCAGTCAGTTCAAAAGCGTAGATGGTCTGCGTCGAAGAATACAATTGGCACAAGCGTGTTTAGTACTATAACAATTGTAATAGTTTTAGTTTTGGTTGTATTTGTAAATCTTTTAGCTACAGTTGTTACAGATCATGTTCCTGCAGCTACAGTAGATACATCAGCAAATAAGGTTTATTCAATTTCGGATAAAACTGTCAAAATGCTAAACAAACTTGATAAGGATATTAATATATATGTTTTATCTTCAAAAGGTTCAATGAAGGGCGATGCCTATAAAAACTTTGTAGTTAAAACACTTGAAAGATATGAGGCTTCATCTAGCCATATCAAAGTAGAGTATAAGAATACTAAGACAAATCCAAACTTCTTCAAAGAATATACTAATAATAATCCTACTGAGGGAAGTTTGATTATTGCAAATAAACAGAACAAAAAATCTAAAGTAATAGATTACAATGATATTTTTGAGGTTGACCAAATGGCTGCTATGTATGGACAGCAAGCTTCACCTTCAGCTTATGATGCTGAGGGACAGATTGACAGCGCTATATCATACGTTCAGTCAGATGATCTATTTACCGTTTATCAAGTTGAGGGACATAAAGAGACAGTGTCCCAGGAAACACTTGGTGGTATGGAAAACCTAACAGATATTATCAAAAAGCATAACGGACAGATTAAAACGATTAATCTAAACACTAAGAAGGCTCAAGGTGAATTGACAACTGAAAAGTGTGCGGTTCTTTTAATCATGGGTCCTCAAAAAGACTACTCTAAAAATGAAGCAAAAATGGTTAAAGATTATTTAGAGTTAGGTGGAAAAGTAGTAATGGGAATTGAAACTGCCACTTCACTTGATGAGAATAAGCCAAACCTATACTCAATTTTAGAAGCATATAATATTAAAGTTCAAAAAGGACTTGTTGTCGAAAACGATGAGGAATCTTATATGCCAATGCAGATGGATGGAACAGGTGGACCACTCTTCGTACTTGAGAAGGGAACAGAAGGCTTTGCAGCTGACATTTCTGGTCCAGTTTTATCACCATATAGTATTGGATTAAGCAAAAAAGACAAAAACAATGAGGATATTACTTACACATCACTTGCAAAAACATCTGATTCATCAGTATTAAAGACAAACCCAAACAAAGCTAAGAAGAGTACAAAAGAAAAAGGTGATGTAAGTGGACCATTTGACGTAATGGTATCTGTTGAGAAAAACGTAGCAGCGACAGAAGCATCATCGGTTGGAACTGACAAGGCTGATTCAAAGAAAGCTCAGATGCTAGTTTATTCATCAGTATATTCTTTATCAGACAGTATTGATGAATTATCTTCGAATGCTAACCTTGAAGTATTGAGCAATGCACTAGATGAATATATTGATACAGACGTAGAGACAGTTACAGTTGCTAAGAAGAGTCTTCAAATATCACAACTTACAGTATCAGCTATGGCAGTTAGAATCTGTATGATTGTATTTGTAATTGTTCTCCCAATTTTAGTATTGGGATTTGGAATTATTACATGGGCTGTAAGGAGAAAGAAATAATGAAAAAGAGTCAGATTATAACTTTAATAGTTCTTGTTGTTGTTCTTGGTCTTTGTATAGCTGGATACTTTGTCGGCAAACAATACTTTGCAGATAAAGAAAAGAAAGAAAAAGCAGCAAAGACCACCACAGCACTAAAAATAGATACAAGTAAAGTGATTGGTGTTGCTTACTCATATAACGGCAATTCATATGCACTTGATAAGGTAAATGTGATTTGGGAGAACAGTGATGACAAAGATATGAAACTTAAACAGAGTGACATTGCAACAATGATTTCATCACTAAAGAATATAAAAGCAACAGCAGTTATTAAAAATCCAGAAGATTTAAGCCAGTATGGATTTACAAAAACAAAAAAAGGCATTAAGCCAAAAACTCAAGAAATATTTGTTAAGACTAGTGATAATAAAGAGTATGACATATATGTAGGTGCCTCAAATCCATACAATCAGTCATCATACTATGTGATGGTTAAAGGTGATAATAATGTTTATTTAGTAGATGAAGGTTTTACAAGTCAGTTTAATAAAACATTAAATGAGCTTGAAGAAGAGACAACAAAAGCGAATACTAATAAATAAAACATAATAGAAAAGTCAAAGTGCTATTCTTTGACTTTTCTTTTTTATTGTGATAATATTCTCTTTGCGTTTAGCGAGCGGAAGTGTCGGAACTGGCAGACGAGCAAGACTAAGGATCTTGTGGACTTCGGTCCGTGTGGGTTCAAGTCCCATCTTCCGCATTATAGGGAACCAAGACATTGTCTTGGTTCTTTTTTTATTATACTGTATAATTATCTGTGGAGGCACTTATGAAAAAGAGAAGAGTTTTATTTATAGCATTAATTGGATTATTAGTTGTATCAATGGTACAACTTTCTCTTTTTGCGAAAACAAAAGTTAAACTTAATAAGACAAAAGTTACTTTGACAGTAGGACAAACAAAGAAGCTGAAAGTAAAGAATAAACCGAAAGGTGCTAAAGTAAAATGGTCTTCGAAGAATAAGAAGGTTGCCAAGGTAACAAAAAAAGGTAAGGTAATTGCGAAGAAGACTGGCAAAACAACAATAATTGCAAAAGTCAAAAAGAAAAAACTTAAATGCAAAGTCATTGTAAAAAAGAAAACTACAAAAAAGAATGTTACACCTACTGCACCATTCGAGACTACAAAGCAAGCTGTAACTACCAAACCAGTTCCAAAGAAACAGTTTAAAATCATTTACGAATTAAATGGTGGTATAAACAGTGAAAAGAATCCGAGTGTATATACCAGTGGAGATAAGGTTGTTTTAGAAGAGCCAACAAAAGACAACTATAGTTTTGTTGGTTGGTTTTTAGACAAGAATTTTAAGACGAAAATAGAAACTTTAGATTCAGACTTCGACAAGGATGAAATTACTTTGTACGCAAAGTATCACTTGAAAGCATTAAATATAAACCAAGAAGGCTTTGATGATATGATTTGGAGTTGGTGGTATCACCCTCAAGTAATATCTGATGATTCTCAAGGGATGAAAGTTTTCTGGGGATATGCCACAAAAGATGGATACTGTGGAGTATCTTGTTTTGATGACTCAACCAACAAAGCAAATAAGACAGTATTAAAGAAAGCTAATAGTGTAGATGATCACAATGGTTTGGCGTTGACTTTGCTTGATGATAAGCGAATTATGTGTTCATATGCTGGAGGTCATAATACTGATAATGAAATACATATTCGAATATCTGACAATCCACTTGATGTTAAGAATTTTAGTAAAGAAGTTGTTTTAGAGTCAGTCGGAAAAACATGCTATAGTCAGTTTGTTAAGAATAAAGATACATATTATTTATTCTACAGAGTAAATAATAATAGCTGGGCATATAGAACAACAAAAGATGGTGTTAATTGGACAGACGAAGTTGTTTTAGTGAAAGCATCGATGCAATATTATTGTCGTTTTGTACCAACAACAGATGATAAGTGGATTAGAGTGATAATGTACTCAAACCCAACAGCCACAGCGCCAGAAATAAGAGAAGGTTTTTTGAATACCGAAGATAATTATTTGTACAATTCGGATAGACAGGAAAGACTACAATCTAAGAACAATTCATATGACACTCTAAAAGTTTTGTTGAATGTGGATGAAGGAAAAACACAAAGGTTATTTGACGTTTGCAAAACAAAGCCAGAAGAGACTAGATTCTTATTTACTAAGTTCACAGCTAAAAAGAATACTAATGACTGCCAATACTTCATGTATGACAAAGGGAATACCATTAAAATCTGCGATGGTGGAAAACCGTTATGGGATCCAAAGTACCAGTTAGGAGCAAGTTTTATTGATAACGATACAATTACCATTGGAAGAAATAATGGCAACGAAGATTGTATAGAAGTCTATAAATATAATGGTACTTCATTTGAAAAAACTAATGATGTTTATTCGGAGAAGACAACTAATGGTGTAAGGAATGCTAGACCTATAGCCGATGTAAATGGAAAGGCAATTCTGTGGCACAATGGATATTATAATCCTGATAAGTACACAGATTTTGATACGTCGGCTAAATTATTCTTTTTGCAAGGCGATGTAGTTTTGCCGAGCGATAATTTCTACGGTTATAAACAAATGCTAAATAGAATAAATCTGTCTAAGGTTAAGCAGGAAAACATAGATAAAGTGGGCGCATATGCTGACAAACTATACAATGACAATAAAAGGGAAGATTACACAAAAGGTCAATTTACTTGGGATGTACGCTCAAATATAATAGGTTGGTTGTATTATAATGGATTGGTTTTAGAATCTTTTTTAATGAAGAATTATGAGTCATACAGAACTGAAGTTAAGAAGTTTTACGATCAACATATCAAAGATGATGGGACCATAAATAACTATACAATTGGTGAGTTGGATGGAGCAATGCCTTCAGTGGGTATAGTTGATCTAGTCACTAATGGTAATTTGACAGATGAAGAGTTGGCGAAATATAACGCAGCCATTAACTACACATATCAAAGATTGGAAGAACAAACAATATATCCAGAAGCTGGTAACCTTTGGTTACATAGCCAAAAAGAAGACGGATCTCCTAGGAAGGCGTGGGAAAAATGGAATATATGTTTAGACGGAATATATATGTCGCAGTTGTTTTTAATTAGACTAACAGAGGCAATTGATACTGGGAAAGTCCAAGTGATAAATAAAAATGGAGATGTAGTTAAGAGTTCCGATTTATGGAATGACATTTATTCTAGATTCACATTTGTTATGGAAAATATGAGGGATAGCAAGACGGGACTAATTTATCATGGATATTCTGTTGCAGATAAAACAACGAATGGAGTATTTTGGTCGAGAGGAATTGGTTGGTATGCCATGGCATTCGTTGAGGCCGCAGAGAAAATGCCAAATGTTGCAAAAAGAAATATATTAAGAGGTTATTACGATGATTTGATGCATGCGGTGGCAAACTGGCAAGATAAAGAGACATTTCTTTGGTATAATGTTACTAATAAACGCGAAGAAGTAAAATATACTAAAACAACTGATGAAGGTGAAAAAATAATATATAACATCCCCGAAAGTAGTGGTTCAGGAATGCTTGCATATTGTTTGCTAAGAGGATACAAAGATGGATTGTTAAGTGATAATGAACTTAGATTAGCAGGACTTAGAGCATTTAATTCATTAGTTGAAACAAAGATGTCAGATGAAGGTCTTTTAGATATTTACAGGAGTTCAAGTGTTACAACGAATCCCGATAGATATCAAGTGAATGATTATGTGATTAACGAGGCGAAAGGTATAGGCCCACTTATAATGACTTCAATATATGTAGATTAATAAAAAGCGAGGTAGAAAATGAAGAAGAGTATAAGTTTATTATTAACATTAGTAGTTGCTTCAATGCTTATTTTTTCTGGATGTGGAAAAGAAGTAGTAAATAATACTGATGATTTGAGATGTGATGGCATTTACGTTAGCACGGAAAAAGATGATGACGGCGAATTAACTTATTTAAGATTTTATGAAGAGGGAAGTGTTCATAAGATGACAGAGCCTGAAATGGACCCAGATGATGCCTATGAAATGTTAAATACTACAAGCAATCCGAACCAACTTAATCAAAAGGTGTTTGGTTCAAGTACATTTAAAATAAACGATAATGTTATTATAGAAAAAACAGTAAATGGAGTTAATAAAAAGACGAAAGCACCTGATGTTGAGTTTACATTCCAAACAAATATGGGTGTGAATACTTGTTATATTGACATAAAAGGTGAAACTTTAAAAATGAAGATGGTCACATTCCGAGGAAGATCATATTATTATACTTTAAAATTCGTTAATGCAGATTAATACAAATCGGTGGTGTTGCGCCACCGATTTTTTATTGTATAATATTACTAGTATGTTTTATTCAGAGGACACAATTGAACAGGTTAGAAGTGAAAACAACATCGTTGATGTTATAGGCGATTATGTGAAGCTTACCAAAAAAGGCAGTTCTTATTTTGGGCTTTGTCCGTTCCACAATGAGAAGACGCCTTCATTTTCTGTGTCTCCACATAAGCAAATGTATTATTGTTTTGGTTGTGGAGAGGGTGGAAATGTTATTTCGTTCTTGATGAAATATGAAAACTATAGTTTTACTGAGGCTATGGAAGTACTTGCAAATCGTGCTGGAATAACTTTGCCTAAACAGGAGTATTCGAAGGCAAAGAAAGCAGAGCAAGACTTGAAGACAAAGATTATTGAAGTGAATACTGAGGCAGCCAAGTATTATTATCATTTGCTTATGTCTAAGCGTGGACAGACAGCTTATCATTATTTGAGAGGCCGTGAGTTAGGTGATGAGACTATCACAGGGTTTGGCCTAGGTTATTCTGATAAATATAGCAATAACCTTTATAACTATTTGAAGGACAAAGGATATGATGATGCGCTTCTGAAAGAGACGGGACTTTTTACATTCGATGAGAAGCGTGGAGTTAACGATAAATTCTGGAACAGAGTAATGTTCCCTATTATGGATGCAAATAATAGAGTGGTTGCATTCGGCGGACGTGTGATGGGAGATGCTATGCCTAAATATTTGAATTCTCCTGAGACTAAAGTGTTTAACAAAAGTCACACGGTTTATGGATTAAACAAAGCAAGAAGTGCAAGAAAAAACTACTTTATCATCTGCGAAGGATATATGGATGTTATTAGTTTGCATCAAGCTGGGTTCACTAATGCAGTGGCCGCACTTGGTACATCATTTACTTCTGGACACGCATCTTTAATCAAGAGATATGTGGATGAAGTTATTTTATCATTTGACAGCGACGAAGCAGGAACAAAAGCTGCTCTTCGTGCAATTCCATACTTGAGAGATGTTGGACTAAAGATAAAAGTCCTTAACATGAAACCATATAAAGATCCTGATGAGTTTATCAAAGAACTTGGGGTTGAAGAGTATGAGAAGAGAATTAAGGAAGCAATTAACTTCTTCATTTTCGAAGTGGGTGCAAAACAAAAAGAGTTTAATCTAAATGATCCACAGGAGAAAACTCAGTTCCACAATGAAGTGGCTGCAATGTTGTTAGAGTTTAAAGATGATGTGGAGAGAAAGAATTATATTGATGCGGTTTGCAATGAATTTGATATTCCAAAGGATGGACTTGAGAGCTTGGTTAAGAGCAAAGCATTAACATATGTGGAAAAGGATAGAAAGTACGAAGAAAGAACTTTTGAGTCAAAAGAACAAAAGAAGGAAAATGCAACAGTAGGTGCGCAAAGAATTCTTCTTGCTTGTTTGATAGATAGACCAGAGATTTTTGGCAGAGTAAAAGAAGTCATTAGCCCTGAAGATTTCGGCGATGAATTCTATATAAATGTGGCAACTAAATTCTGGGAGCAAATGGAAGCCGGAAAACCAAATCCTGCATCTATAATGGATCAATTTACTGATGAAGAGGAACATAAGAAGGTGGCGGTATTATTTGTGTCACCTATTAATCATGAATTGGAACACGATGAGTTAGAACGTGCAATTAACGACTCAATGTTGAAAATAAAGAAAGAGAGTCTTGAGAAGAAGGCGGCAAATGCAACAGATATAAATGAACTTCAAGACTTAATGAAGCAACAAAAAGAATTAGAGAAAGTGCATATTAAAATATAGTATGTTATCAAAAAGACTTAAAACGGTAGCGGATTTAGTGTCGCCTAGTGAGAAGGTGGCAGATGTAGGCACAGATCATGGATATGTGCCTATATATTTAGTGAAAGAAGGTATTTGCGAATTTGCTTATGCAATGGATGTCAATGAGGGACCATTAGCGATTGCTAAAGCAAATATAGTTAGTGAAGGACTTGAAGATAAAATAGAAACATTGTTATCGGATGGATTTGATAACTTTGGCGATAGAAATGCGGATTCCGTGATAATTGCTGGCATGGGTGGAGACTTGATTGTTGACATATTGAATCGAGCAAAGTGTTATGATTTCGACGAACTAGTTTTATCTCCACA
>CAMZGB010000006.1 GCA_947306285.1 uncultured Lachnospira sp. | reverse complement strand
AATGCAAAGAAAATTTGCATCTTTTGACCATATCCTATTCCCTGATACAGGGTGTCGTGTGCCATATTCTCGTATGGTTTTTAAGAATGTTAACTCAATAGAGTTAAAGAAAAAAGCAGCTTTTGCTGCCCTAGATAATCTTGGAATAAGTTATTTTCTTTTTGCCATTCGGTGGATTCATTTTGAATAGACTAAATCCTTTTTCTTTAGCAAGCCTCTTCATCTTATTCTCATTAGATTTCTTAACTTTGAATCCGAGGTATACTGCCTTGATATTTAGATAACGGAATTTACCGCCCGCATTAGCAATTAGTCTCCATTCTGCTTGATATGACCAATCAGTATCTTTTGTGCAGAACAATTCCATCGATGCACCAATGTTACCAGTTAAATGGCCATCAGTTACAGCTCGCATAAATGCGCCCATAGCGTACTCAATCATCTTTTCGATAAATTTATTGTTATTTCTTTTAGTGTAGATGACCGGACAAAGATTAGGGGTTACCTCTTGTCTTTTTGGGATATCATATTCAATGCAGTAACCCTTATAGTTATTTCCGTATAAGGACCACATAACTTTGTTATCTCTCTTTTCTGATAATGAGCAGATGCCTACTCTATCATCAGGAGACATTGCACTCTTAGCAAATCCATCAAGCTTTGCACTTTCAATCACACCTTCAAAATTTTCATTAAATGTATTAAGCACCACAAATAACGGTTCAACCTCCGTTCTAGTCATAACACCATTTGATGTGACGACTTTAGGAACCTTTTCATAATCTATGCCATCTTCTTTTATGCATTGAAGAGCTAACTTTTTAACTTCTTTAGGGGATAAGTTTTGAATGCCTTTTGGGCAAACTAACTTAATAATGAAATCAACCGCTTTTGGAGTAATCTTGTGAGTCTTCTCGTTATAGAAATCATTTATAGTAAAATCATTAAGGCAGTCAAAAGGATCATCAAGACCTTTAACCGGGGCCAAATAAGCATAGCCGTCTTCAATCATTTCAAAAGCGTATTTATCAAAAGATCTATATTTATATAGGATAATAGGAGTCTTTTTAAGAAAGTCTTTTCTTGTTTCGAACTCAGACATAAAAGGTGTTGATTGAAAAACCAACAAATCTGTCATGTATTTACGTTTTTCTTTATTATTCATCCATTAGCTCGCTTTTAATAAACTCTGATGGCTTACCATATGAGCAAATGTATGCTTGTTTTTGGGCTCTTGTTAAAGCGACATATAGGAGGCATTTTTCAGAAACGATACTTTCTTCTCTTGAAATTGGGTCCTCGCTGTTTATTGCACTAGCAAGAGGAACAACTCTATCATTACAACAAACAACAAAGACATATCTAAACTCAAGCCCCTTGACTCTATGCATTGTGGCGATACGGATTCCATCTTTGTTTCTATCATCGATTTTGCTTCTTCTTATTTCATAAGTCTTAATTCCAGCATTGGTGAAATTGGAAAGATATTCATCGATGTACTTATTTGTTCTACAAACAACGCAAATATTCCTACTGTCAGCACCGGACTCAATTAATTTATTAATTTCTTCTTCAACATATTCAAATTCCGCATTTGCATCTTTGAAGTTTTTAATCACTGGTTTTTCACCATGAGTTAACGATTGGCACTTGTCTTGTGATTCCACTTCTCCATCAAGGTTATCAAATGGAATGCCTTTTAATAACGCAAAAGCATATCTGCGAATTTCCTCCGTAGTACGATAGTTAATTTTTAATAAGCTGCTTCTGCCTTTAACATTGATTCCGCATTTTGAAAGAGGTGCTTTCTTTTTATAAATTCTTTGATGAGCGTCGCCAACAATGAACATATCATTATCGTGTTCAGGTCCAGCAATTAATCTCAAAAGTTTATAAGCGTTTACGCCAAAGTCTTGCCCTTCATCTATGATGATAAATTGATAATCAACAGATGATGGATTATTAGCGAGAATTTTGCGGCACTCATACATAGCTGTATCAACATCTCTAATTTGCTTGTCTCGAATGATTCTCAAGTACTCTTGGAACACCTTCCATATTTTTGCTTTTGTCCCTCTATCAAGACGTATTCCACGTCCAATACGAGAGGCAGACATATAAGAGGCAAGAGAGAATTCATCTTGCACTATTGCTATCTTTGAATATTCTTCTGCGATATAATCCGCAGTCAAATCAAGATGCTCTCCAGATTGAGCTAATGCTTGTTCCCACATATCAGGGATCTGGTCATAATCAACAACATAGTTATATCCATTTAGTTTTAAGAAATGAGTCAGCCACGAATCTAAATGAATAACTTCTATTTTCTTTAGGTCTTGGGATGAGCAAATCTTTCTTAAATTCTCAATAATGTCTCCGGCCAAATTAGCGGTATATGTTGTGAACAAAATACGCTTGCCCGCATCAAGTCGTTTAACAAGCTCTTTCGCTCTATGCATTGCTACCACTGTTTTTCCAGTACCAGCACCACCAGTTACTCTAGCAGGACCTTTAAAGCTTCTCTCAACGAGTTTTCTTTGAGATGGATGTAAGAAAATTCTCCATTTTTCTAGAGGCTCAGACATAATCTGGAGCAGTTCGTCTTCACCTTCAACGACAACAAATGACTGTTTAGAATGCGAAGTTTTTAATGCTTCTTCAAGATTCTCTGGAACATTTTCTTCTTGCTCAGACTTAACTAATTCAAGGACTTCTTCGTATGTAAAACCATTTGCAAGCCATTCTAAATATTCATATGTATCTTTAGCAAAAGAGGCGGTTTTTGCATAGAAATCATCTAAATCAACAACATTTCTAACTAATTCTAATTGATTCTCTGGAACGCCAATTTGAATTAACTGATTATCAGTAAATTTGCTAAATAATAGTTCGCTCGTAGACTCAACTTCGACAGTGCCTTTTTCTACAACGTCAAACACTTGAACAGAACCAGTTATCTTGTTGATTTCGCATTTCTTTTTCATTGCCCATTGATATGCTTCATCGTGATGGTCTATCCAAAGCAAAAGATAAACTTCACTCGAGTCTTCATGAGCGATGATGGCTCTATATGCATCGTTAATTCTTACAGAATGCATTTTATCGTCAACGGCATTAACTACCTTCTCATAATTAATTGCAGATGAACGAGGATTGTTTCTAAATTTATTAATAAAAGTGATAGCACTAGCTTGGACAGCTTTAGGAAGTTTAGCAAATGCACCTAAAAAATCATCCGATATAGCTACGATTGGTTGACCCATACTAATTACCTCCTAATATTTCAATTCCGTTTGAAGAATCAATAACTGTCCAACCATGTTCTTCAAATACTTCTTTGTTTTCTTCAAGTTGTTCTGCGGTTAAGAAAACTATTTTTCTAGATTCCCATGCCATTTCGGCTTCGGCGATAATAACACCGTTGTCGTCTTCAAGTTCATAGCCAACCACAGAAGGTGCTTCGATATCAGCATCAATGCAAGCTTGCATAAATTGAATAGCTTCTTCAGCAAACAATTGTTCTTTAATTGCATCCCAGTCTGATAATTCTTCTTCATCATGTGAATCGTCGCCCATTAGCAATAGTGATTCATAAACGCTTGATAGTAATCCGCTTGTCGAACATCCATAGAAGTTATCAGAGAATTGCATCATGTTAAAGAATTGCCAGAAGCCATTCCATTCCTCCTCATACTTATCGCCTCTTGTTGATTCATCATCATTAAGAAGGGCAAATACATATGGGATTGAAGAAGCGGTCATATGGCTCACATCTATATTTGCGTAAATGTTCAAGCAGTTATTTATTGTTCTAGGTTGATATAATCCGAACACAGTCTTTCCGAAAACAAATTCATCAAAGACATGCATCTGATTTCTTAATTCTTCAGTATCTGAATACCACTTATTGAATTCATCGTCTTTATCTTTTAGAGGCATGTTAAGCATGGCGATGGAATATGCTTGAGCGTGAATTTTAAAAGCCTCTTCAGCATTTTTGTTTTCTAGATACTCAGCAAATAATTCTAAAGGCTCAACTTTTGAAGGTTTAACAGCTTTAGCAACTTCTTTTGCTTGTACCATCTTGAGATACACTGTTGGACTTGGCATCTTTTCAGGTAACAATGTTGATGTTGCATAGTCTCCTTTTGGTTGAGACATACTAATAACATCATTAAATGAGAAGGACCATACTCTGAATTTACCACTTCTCCTGATAGCCTCACGTTTTAATGTGTCGTCTGAGACAATATCTTTGTGATATGTAAATCCGTCAGTAAAGACAGCGATTGGTTTTTGATTTCCGTTTTCTTTATCCGGCCAGAACACAAAGTCTGGTTTGCATCTAACAGAAACTCCATCAGATGGACCAAGTTCGACTTGAGGTTCAATTCCCCAACGGCAATCGCCAATCTTTAAAATGAAACCTTCCTTGTTATTAACAAAGTCTTTAATAATTGTGAGTGGTCTCCCATCTTTCTTAAGAAGTTGTAATGATTCGATAAACATTCTTTCTAGTTCACTATCAAACAAGCTGTTAACAGGAATATCAGCAATCTTCTTAATGACCTTGATATTATCTTTACCGCTTAATATCTTCTTTAGAAGATTAACAGCGGTTGTTCTTGAAATCGAACCAATATTATTGCTTTGACGATATCCATACAAGCAATGATAGCAACCATCTTTTTGTGGGTCTTCATTACACGAGCAGTTTTCAAGTTTATATAATGCTTTTTCAAATATTTCGATTAAGGAGTTCTCGTTTTGTAATAACTGCTTTAAATATCCCGTCCCACCAGGAACTGAATCATAAATAACGAGATATTGCTTTCTATATGTGTTTCCAGCAACAGGTACTTCACTAACACTAACCTTGAGGTGATCAACATTACCAAAGTATTCTTTCATGCCGAGCATAAATGCAGCCTCAAATGATTCGACCTTAACATGTGTGAAGTCTAAAGTTGTTGCAGGAATAAGTAGTCGTAACGCCTCTGTTTCAAGTTCTCTATAAAGGAACAAGCACTCTTCATATGGTTCGGTTTCACCCAATAATCCGTTCCTTGCCTTACAAGAGAAGGTGTGGCTTGGTTTATCTCCAGATTGAATGGTTCCACAATATTTACATATTCTGAATCCTTTTCTAACACTTTCGATTCCAGAAACAGACATCTTTTCGCCGCTAGAATCAGATTCACCAAAATTGATTTCTCTAATCTTTGCTTTTTTAACAAATTCATAACCAAACGAGAAGTCATCATTATCCATTTGATAAGCTTTGGTTATGTCATGTTCTTCATCAACGTCGATTAAAAGTTGTTTGTTATAAAATTTAGCACTTCTATCATCGCTTTCATCACCGATCAAGCTCTTAGAATAATCTGAATTTGAATAAACCATATGGACTTTTAACATAGGTCTTAATTGACCAGAATCAGACCACATTAAACTTCCGCATTCAGGACAATTGGTAACATGCGTGCCATCAACTTCCTTCTCGGCATGTGAGCATGTTGGACATAATCTCCATAGTTCAATTTCCGATGATGCTAAATCGATTTGATTGATATTTAATTTTCTTCCACCGGCATAGAAGCTATTTAATGGAGCAAATTCACTAATAGCGGCTGATGCTGAGCGGTTATATTCATAAACAACGTTCTGTGTTTTCTTTGTTTCACTACCATCATCGCCTGTTGTTGAAGTTTTCTTTCTCAAAACAGCTTTCAACATAACACCAGATTCAGGGAAAGCATAGTTAGGCAATAACCCTTCATCAGAGAAGAAATTAAACACGTCCTTCTTATTCATTTCTGAGATAACGTTAGAAAGAGCAGTCTTCTCAATAATGAGTTCTTGCTTTTCTTTTTCGTATGCAGGGTCTTCTGGTTTGGCCTCGATATCTGCGATTAGCTTATTTAAATCCTTGATACTATCACTAATGGAATCTCTTTGTTTTTTAAGGGATTCAAGTGCCTCAAAGATTTTCATATACATTGGACTGTTTCCAACAGACGTGCCTTTAGCAAATTCATTCAATTCGTTCTTAGTTGTATCAGAAACGTCTGGGAATATTTCAAAGAATGTTCTTAATAAACTAGCTAAATGAGTTTGAACATACTTTAAGAAATTAAATGGGAAATCAGTATCTTTTTTGCCGGCCAATTTTGCCAAGCAGATACCAATGTTCTTCGGAATAGCATTTTCAGAAATGCCCTGTTTAACCCAGTTATCCAAACAATAAGCAACAAATTGCCTCTCTAAAACAGCAGAAGCATTAAGGAACACTTTTGGTGTTTCAACATTTCCTTCGATCATTTCTAAAGGATCACTATAGAAATAGAGATCATGTGGCTTTGCATTAGCAACAGTAACAGTTAATGAATTACCATCTTTTCTTCCTGCACGACCAGTTCTTTGCAAATATTGAGACTGAGCTGGTGGCATGCTACAAAGGATGACCGATGATAAATCACCAATATCAATACCCATCTCAAGGGTTGGAGTACAAGACAGGATATTTGCATACCAAGGTTGTCTATCTTTATTAGTGGCTTTAAATTCGTTTTCAATATTTTCTCTGATGCTTCTATCTAATAAGCCAGTATGCTCTTGAGCAGATATTCTAACAATGTCGCCTGAATTGTAGAGATTGCGATAATAGTCCTGGTGTTGTTCAGTGATTAAATCAATCTTTCCAAAGCATTTATCCATAGGACATGTTGCATTGTTCCATAACGCGGAGTTTTCTTTAGAAAAGCTGAAATATTGACCGCATTCATTACATCTGAATTGGTCCACTTCAGTTGAAATAGTCATTTTTGCTTTATTTAAAGCATATACAGACAAGTTTTCATCAACTTTAATCTTTTTAACGAGTCCAACTTTTCCAAGCTCTTCAAGAGCTGTTTCGAATATATAATCACTAGTATCATCAAGAACTGATTCATTCATAAAATAGCTCATGATGTTTTCATGATACTTTGTATTTTTGTTATAAATATCATCAAATGCCTTAACAGCCTTCTTTGTTAAGCCTACTGATTTGCACACAAATTTAGGAACATTTCTTCCTGCGGTAGTTGAAGGCATCCAAGAGAACGCACCAGTTGAAATAGTAAAATCAGATTTTCCGTAGCCGTTAATGTAGGAATAATAGTTTTTGTCATCAAAAGCTCCGTTATATCTCATCCTATTAACGATGCCCAAAACGATATGAATGAAATCTATATCTGATAGGGAGGTGAGTTCTCCTCTTTCATTAATTACTCTTTCTTTTAATTTAGAAGCTGCTTCTTCTATATCTTTGTTGTCATATGAAAGAATCGAGCTACACGTCTTTTCAAGAGTTCGTCCAATACGAGAATTCAAGCCATATTCAAGCATGACTTCATATTTCATTCTGAGTTCAATGTTTTGCAACAAACCAGAACTATCAGCAGGGAGTTTGCCCTTTTCTTTCATTTTTTCATATGAATCCATCCATGTTAGGTTTGCTGGAATAAACATCGTCACAAATTCTTCATCTGTAAGTTTTTCTCTCCAATATTTAACAAAGCCTTCTTGGAATTCTTCTAAAGTTAAACCATCGCCTTTAACGAGAGCATATTCTTGCATAGCACATCTTAAAGTAAACTTCCATGTTCTGGAATTGAAGAAACCCGCTCTATGTGCAGCATCTTGAACGTTATCAGAGAATGTTAACGTCTTCTTGTCGTCATTAAATTTAGAAGCAAACATCTGTGAAACAGTAGCACTGATGGTTGTAGCGCTTCTTAAACCTAATAAGGCGATACCTTCACTTTGACAATGCGGGCAAACATAATGTTTGGTTCCACCATGGCTTGCAGTTTTAAACTCAACCGGAATAATAACTGGAATTGCATCTGTTCCGCAGGAAGAACATGCGTGACCACCCGGTTTTTCAATTAAATCAACTTTTAAGCAATTTGGGCATAAATAAGCATGCATAAAGTCCTCAGACACTTCTTCTTCATGCGAATGAGGATACATAACTGTGACATGGTCATCATAACCAAAAAACCTGTTATAGAATGCACCCATATCTTGAATGGCAGCATTATGCTTTTCATCAAGAATAGTTACCCAACCAGTCGCACCGCAATCACGGCAGTTAACAATTGGAAGATAATGTTTTGCTTGTTCTTGATTTAAATCGGTAGCAAGGGCATATGTAATCTTATCGTTCGTTACTTTAGCTACAACACGCCTTAATTCTCTCATCCATAATTGGACTTGAACTGTCAAGAATGGTCTTAAATGTTCTTTTGTTCCACTTCTAGCATGAGAAATAAGTGCAAATAAAGTATCTAAAGCAAATTTAGGATCTTCAAAATCATTTAAGAATGGATACTGTTTAATCAATTCTTCAATAATCTTGGAATTCTGGACAAATTTATTATCCATTGCTAAAAGCAAAGAGCGAGTAAATGCATGCTTTTTAAGATGTTTGGCTAATTCTATTCTGCTTTCTGCAGACATAATATCGTCAGTGTTAAAACCAGTTAGCCACCCTTCTGCAGATTTGCTCAAAAATGAGGAAACATCATCTTCTTCATATGCCTTTAATAAAAGCTTGTTTGTGGCTTCATCTAACAACTTGTAATCAGAAATTGTTTCATTAAAGAATTCATCTGGATGGAGTCTGTCTTCGGTAATGATTGCATCATTTTCAAATGGCTCACCAAATATTTCTCCAGCATACTTAAAGATATTATCGGCTGATTCGCCGTCACCTAATGTCGCGGATGTACCAATGCAACAAATATAACCTTTAGGAGTATATAGTCTTGCTTTTAATCTTCTAAGTAAGCATGCTAAATCAGTTCCTTGAGCACCATCAAATGTATGGAGTTCGTCCACCACTATGAACTTAAGCGTTTCTGGATTGTTCGATTTCCATAAAGCAGCATCTTTTGGTCTAACCATAAGGTAATCGAGCATTTTATAGTTTGTTAGCAAAATATCTGGTGGATTGGACAATAACGTTTCATGGTCAGTGATGACGTTTTCTTTGCCCATCGCAGTAGCAGATTTAACTTCTCTACCACCAACGTACATACCACACGTGACATTTCCATTTAGTTTCGAACTCTTATTAATTTCTTTGGCGATACGTTTGGCTTGGTCTGTCGCTAAAGCATTCATTGGATAAATGATGATTGCTTTGATGCCACTTTCACCGCGATGTTTATAGCAATATTCAAGAACCGGATATAAGAAACATTCTGTTTTACCAGAACCAGTACCTGTAGCAACAATTGTGCTTCTTGGATCTTCACCTTTTAATCTTTCAAAAGCCTTGCTTTGATGCAAATGTGGAGTAAATCCAAAAACAATAGATTCGAAATCAGGAGCAATTGTTGACGCTCTAAAAGGCATCTTCACAGAAATATATGGTTCATGATAAACAGAGTCTCTAGTTCTAAGCATCTCATCAAGAGTGCCCTTAAACCCTTCATTAGTCATAGGGAAAGTAGTCTCAATGTAATCACATAAGCCTTTTTCTAGTTGTCTTGCTAATATTGATGGAAGCATTATTCATTTACCTCCCCATATTTCTTGGTGAAGAATTCCCACGCATTCTTATAATCTTCAATCCTGTCGCACTTCGTAAATGGAGCGACATATGTAATGGTTCTTTCGACAGGACCGCCAGGCATGGTGTCATCCAATACAGTTTTGCAATATGTACCAGATTTCATATTTCTGATAGATTCCCATTCTGGACGTTCAAAACCAACATTTGTTAAACCACGATTAGCTGTAAAAACAATTCTTCCTGTTTGATCATACCAAGTATCGTTTTCGTACATTTGAAGGACCGGAAATTGCATCTCGTATGCTGTTACTAATTGTTCAAGAGTCATTCCTAGAGATAATGAAACTAAGACATCTAGTTCCACCAGCGCTTGTCTCCTAGACAAATCGTTGCGAACGGATGATGAAAAAGAATACTCTTCGTTAAAATTAATTTTTTGCAATCTTTCATCATTCTTTGACCAAGCAAGTGAATTTATAACTGGCTTTGTTTTTTTCCAAAGGTCAGAATAATTTGAAGTCAAGCAATTTAAAACTAATGACCTTGCTATAATCTCATCAACAAATTTTCCTTCTAGTACAGGAAGCATGCTTGCGTTTGTAAAAACGAAATTCGAGCTGCCTAGAGTTTTTACCAAGAAATCGAACGGAAGAGATGCGAACGAGCCACCGACCAGAGCAACCAGTTTTGGATCCTTAAAAGAAAGCCCAAATATTCCATTAATATGGCCAACCCCAGGAGGAATTATTGATGAAACTAATGTTCTTTCACCAGCAAGATTTAGCATTTTTCTACTAACAACGCGATAACTATCAAGATATGTTTTATTCCCCCAAGGCAATTTTTGTGCGTTGTTTAAATAATTATTAAGGACTAATAAAGGGGAATAATTGCATCGTTGTAAATATGAAAAGTTTGCAATATCAAGTTGAACATTATCAAAAGCTCTGTGCGTAGAACAATTTCTTTGAGATGCTTGATAAATTGGATTGGCTTGTCCAATATGTGGACCTGAAAGAATACAATCATATGAATCTGAAGGGAAATGGACATTTCTTTTTATAATTCCAGAATTCTGTCCGCCTGTTTCATCCCAGCAAACCGATCCCAAAACTTTATTTCCAAGAGATGCTATAGATACTTTTTGCTTTTCGAATGCCAAAAGAATTTTCATTAACGATGTGCAATGAAGAGCTGGTAATCTAGCATTTTCCCACTTATCACTACTATCAAATATCTTTGCAAAAATAGTTAATTCATCTTCACTAATTCTTAATATCCTATCTTTGTGACCATTTCTTGACCAATTATCGTTCTTGTCTTTTATACCAGGGACTGGTCCGCTCCCATCAGATTGATAGCAGTAATCAATTGTGTCTGCATAAAAAATATTTGCAATAGAATCAAATGAACCAGTTTCTTTGTTGCAATAAACATTTAGGCTGAATTTATTTCTATTCCCAATTTCAAAAAGTTTGGTTTCATTCTGGAATTGAAAATGATATTTAAGCTTTTTATATAACACCTTTCTCAAAACACCACCGTTTGGATCATCATAAACACCTTCTGGATGAACATACGAAGCTATACCTGAAGGTGAAGATAAATACCAGGCTAATGGTAAAAAACATTTATACAAATTGACTTGTTGTTTTTCAAGAAGATGATAATTACAAATGGAATTAATGAAAGATTGTTCTCCAGACATAAAAGTGTATTCTTCGAAATACATTTTCTTGTTCTTTTCTGAAATAAGAACATTGTTTCTTTCAAATGTTGTTTGATTGGCAGTTAGTTTGCGAACAGAAAAAATAGGATTGCAATCCGACAAAACGCCTTCTTCATTCCATGTAATCTTAATCCAAGGTGGGTTTCCTATCATCAAATCAAATCCACCACGTTCTTCAAATAGTTCTGCAAATTCTAGCTCCCAGTGCATAAAATGATTGTTTTTGGCTATTTCTCTTACAAGAGCCAATCTTTCATACTGTTCACATAATTGGTCAAGGTTAACTGTTCCTAAATCAGCAAAAGTAGCTTTAATTTCTTTAGCGGTTTGGCTAACAACTTCATCTGTCTCGCTGTCATAATCGAGCAAGTTAATTCCGTAAAGGTTTTCACCGGTCTTTGTTTTGTAATACGTATAGCCAGATTTCTTAACAGCAAAAATACCACCCTCAAGAATGAGAGACATATCAAAGATGAATGTTTCTCTACTTGGCAACAAATCCGCTTTTTCTATAGGCCAGAACCAAAGGGCGCACCAATAATCCATAGCAAATTTTAATCTTGCATATGGCCCAGCATTTTCCGCTTCTTCTGTCTTGTAGAGTTTTCTAAAAATATAATCTTTTTGTCTAATGGTTGTATGTGACTCTTCAATGTTGTCATCATGACCAAAAATAGACAATTTATCTGCTGTTTTCCTTTTAACAGTGTTTCTTAAATTAACTTGTTCTCTCCAAAGTGTATCTATTGCACGCGACAACCTCAGCAACGATTCTATGTCATCAGGGTTGTATGAGTCAGTGAATTCCTTACTCCATTTTTTCATCAGCTCAATCTGTTTTGGAGCGAGGCTTTTAATTACTTTATCAGTGTAATTGCACATTCCAGGATCACCTAAAAGGAAGTGATATACTTCTTTATTCCCTCTTCTGGTTTCACCAGGAGCAATTCTATCTGGTGCTTTTGTATACCATCTTAATGATGGGTTATTGGTCTCGAGTTGCTCAATTCTATAAACTTGTTTCCTTGCACCAATTAAAGAATTTCCGTTAACAATTTGAGTTCCAAACCATGGAATATGCCCACCTTCGCAAATGGTGTTTAGCCACAACGAAACCTCTGCCAACTCAACAGCTGTGCTATTTAAGTCAACACCAAATACATTTCTATCAGCGATGAACATTTTAACTTTTTGAACTTCATTAAATCTGTCTTCATATGGAATCAGGATTCCAAGTTCTTCTTGTTTTTTATTCACATAAGCATCCGCTAACTGGTTAATTGCTTCATTTAAGAAGGCTGCACTTCCCATAGCGGGTTCGCATATAGTGAGGTTCAATATTTCATCGGCGGTTTTATCAACTAACAATTCTTTTAAGGCATATTTAACTAGGCACTTTGTCAACACTTCAGGAGTGTAATAGGAAGCAGATTTTTCTCTTTCTCTACCAGCCAATCTGTAGATGAACGTGCCTTTTTCATACATTCTCGGTTTGCCTTTATGAGGGCCATATTCATATCTGACTCTTTCATCATCAGTGTATTGATTAAGTTCTTCTTCTGATACAAAGTATCCAACATCAAGTTCATCAAACGAATCCCCTGCTCTTTTAACTTCATATAAATCTTTTTCAGCGATGAACCCTCTATAAGAAAGAAGTGATTCATAAACAGAGCCTAGTTGGTTGATGCCTAAATTGGCATAGGAAATTCTTCCGCCACCACTCTTACTATCACCACGAGAAACACTCATGAGTCTAATAATTTTTAGAAGCACTGAATTTCTTAATTTGGCTTGAGTAATCAATGGCGTTAAATCTGGATCAAAAATATGAGCCTTAAGAGGGGGAACAACGAATGTATCATGGATTGATTCTTTTTTGATGGCTTCGTCGTATTCAGCTTGGTTTTCTGGATAGCCATGATAAATAAGATGGAACAAGCCGCTTATGGTTTCATTGAAATAATATCCGTCACCAATCTCGACAGTGTTTTCATTAATCTCATCAGCAACATCTCTTAATTGTTCGAGAGAATAACCCTGAGCATATGCTCTTTCTTTCATAGGAGCATAGCCAAGTTCTGGTCTGGCCTCAATGAATAAAACGAATAACATACGATACATGTATCGTAAACATTGCATTGTTAAATCACCAGGATCAACTGAGTCAGTATCTAAATTTCTGTGCTTGTTATGTTTAAGGTCATAGAGAACTTCGTTGCCTAATAATTCAATTGATTCTCTAAGAGCATATTTCAAATCTTGAGAAACACCAGCAGCATGTCTATGAGAATTTTCATCTAATTCATCTAAAAGTGAGGTTCCTTCTTCTGGGCAAAGCGATTCTTTATGGAGGAGAACCGCCATAGCTTGAAGTGTCTTTTCGTCTCTATAAGAGAAAACTGTAGAGACATCAAAACCAAGATAACGCTTTTCGTTCCATTTATTCCTATCGACAAGAGCGATGCCGTTCATTCCAATAAGAACAATCCACCTTGGAGGTACGTCGTTGTTAAATAATGCCTTTGTAATTGCATCTTCGGCGGATAATGTTTCATCGACATCTGCAACGGCAAAATCGCTTTCTTGGAGAATGTCACCATCGAAGACAAAGCCATCCATAATTCCATCTTCGTCATTTTTATTTAACGAAAGTACAAACCACAAAAGAGGCATTCCGTTTTGTTTCTTTATTTCTAGATAAACAGGGAACTTTCTGCCATCAGATAATTCTGCTTTAAATGGATGTGCTTCTGAATAACCAAGAGCAGATAAATATGAATCTGCTAATTGTTTAATAAGCGGAATGATTTGATAGCTACTTCTTGCTCTTAAGAATTTTTCGTGGGCTGTATAGTACTGCTTACCGCAATCTCTTAACATAGACCAGGGGGTCTTTAAATTTTCGCTCGCTCTAGCAGCATCTCTCCATACTGAAATAGTCGCAGCAGTATTCTCTTCAAAAATAGATGAGAAATAATGGTTGGTGTAATATTCGTTGTAATTGTTAATTCCAGGATAAACGTTTGCCATAATTACACCTCCTTCAATACCGCAACAACCCTAATATATGGTCGTTTTTCAATTTTAATTGTATCTGTATACCATTGATCATATTCTTCGAATATTTGGTCGATTCTACTCTTCTTTTGCTGTTTAGTTCTGCTTAAGTTAGCATCGTCAAATAAACCAACTTGGTCGACATCAATAATTTCATTACTAATCAAATGCTTTTGATGCAAGTCAGCTAATTTTTCTAATTCATCTTCCAAAATTGGATTTGTTCTTGTTTCGTATTCGTTGCACTTAATATCAATGAGCTTCCTTGTTTCTCTAATAACGTCTTCCAAATTATCTGTGCACTCTTTGATATGAGCGTCAGTTAAAACATTTTCGTTAGGAACACTAGTGTTGTTTAGCCTAAATGTTTCAATTAATTCTTTAATGCTTATAGCCTTTTCAAACTTATTGTCTTTATAAACTAGAGCAAACCACTCATCGATGACTGGCGTAGATTTTCTATTAAAAACTGTTCCAGAAACAATGTAAATAGTTCTCTTGCCATTTGATTTGAATCCTAAAACAGGAGCTTCACCTCTGCCAAACAAAAGTCCAATCTTATCATTCACCCAGTTAAAGATTGGGTGGAGTTTCCATAAATATTGAGCTGATGGCCATGCATCTTCAGACATACTGTTTTGCATGCATCTCACCATTTCACTCATGATAAAGTTCTTATCTGGGCTGAGTTTCAATTTATCATCGCTCGGGAACGTCTCATCAGGGAGTGACGCTTTTAATCTTCTTTTAATTTCATCAGTAAGATTCAACTCAACGCCTTGCACTGTTGATAATTCTCTGAGTTTATATCTATCCGACTCTTGTAATGTTCCCATCGCAAGTTTTAGATAATCTAAATCTTTAAACAAAGTTTCGACATTAACTGTTTCCACTGGTTTAACATCATCTTCTGTTGGTGCCATTAAAAGCTCGTATGGATTGAATTCTTCTGATGAGGAATCCAAAGATTCAGCAAACTTCTCTGCGTCTTCGCCACTTTCAATAGCGGCTGCTGTTTCTTGCTCTTCTTCTTCAATGTTAAACTTGCCCATCAATAGAGCAGGGTCACCAATATTCCTATATGCTTGTTCCTCTTTGTGAATAAGAATTTGCATAATACGTGCATCGCCATTAATCTTTGCGTTTTCGCTTTGGATAAGGAAATATCTAATATCTGGTTTTATTTTTTGTCCATATCTATCGATTCTTCCGTTTCTTTGTTGGAAGACCATTAATGACCATGGGATATCAAAATGGATTAATCTATGTGATAGATAATGCAAGTTAATACCTTCAGAAGCAACATCAGATGCAACCAAAATGCGAATAGGTGATTCTTTTCTGCCGAAATCATCCACCACTTTTTGCTGTTCGACATCTGACATGCCACCATACATTTCTTGAATAGCATTGGCAGGCATTTTTAAATCTTTGCGGAGTTGATTTGCCAACCATTTCATGGTTTCGATACGTTCAGTAAAGATTACAATTCTATCTTCTGGGTTGTTTTTATCCCATCCATAATCCTTACTAGTTACTAAAGTAAGGAGTTCTTGATATCTAGAGAAATCTTCTGCGTGAATGTCCTCTAATAAGTGCTTTAGTTTCTTTAAGGTTTCGATATCAATAAAGTTACCATCGCCATATTTAGCAATTAATTTGTGTAATCTTTCATCAATACTTTTAATACACGCAGCAGGAGATGAGAACATAGCCTTTTCTAAGCTTGTTTTAAACAATGTTCCCTTACCTTGGGTGTTGCCTTTATCCATTTCCAGTTTCATGTCCGCAAAGTAATCAAAAGCAAGTTCTTCAAACATAGAGGCATGACATTTTTGAATATTCACCTCTCTATCCTTGAAGGATGAAGTCAATTGATTATTAACATCTTTTTTGAAACGTCTGATACACAGACCTTTAATATCTTCTTTTGTGTAATTATGAACATCAGCAATTGCCGTTGGATCGAGCATGTTCATCAAAGAAGCGAAGCTTTCTGCTCTACCATCATGAGGAGTGGCGGATAAAAGAATTAAAGTATCACTCCTTTTTGCCAGCAATTGAGCAAGTTTAGCTCTTTGAGCTTGATGTTGACCACGCTCGGCTACATTATGTGCTTCATCGATAACAATAATGTCCCAATATGCTTGTTCTAAGTGTGTTCTATATTCGACGTCTCTTTTAAGAGTGTCGATCGAAATAATTGTCTTATCATAATAGAAAAATGGGTTGTAGTTTGATGGCAAACTTGCTCTGATTCTCTGAATCTTATTTGAATCAAGTCTCACCAAAGGAATAGAAAAACGGTTCCACATTTCTTTTTGGAATTGCATCATCATACTCTTAACGGTAACTACAAGTATTCTCTTGCCTTTGCCTCTAGCAATAAGCTCGGACATCAAGATGCCAGCTTCAAGCGTTTTACCTAAACCAACTGAATCAGCTATTAAAATCCTTTGTCTTGGATTGCTTAGAGCCATGTTGGCTGGAACTAATTGATATTCCATTAAATCCATAGCGGCTTTTTGACCAATGCAAAGTTTTGAATCGGTAGGAATTTGTTGCCTTAATGCAGACTCAATGAAGAGTTTTGATTTTCTAAAGAAAGGGGATGAATCAGCAACCAATTTTGTTTTGGCCGGGTCCACTACGTCTATTTTTTCCAAGTCAGAAAGAAAGATAGCTGTTCTATCCTTAACCAATGGCGATATGCCAATACACTCTATCGTTTGATTGCTAAAAGAATTTTTCTCAATTCTCTTAATCATCCATTCTTCGTCTCTAATGATAACCCTTAAACCAGGAGCCAAATCCGCCATCTAATAATATCCTTCACAGTCTGTTGGTTATAAGTTTAACACAGGAAGAAACATTTATTAACTGTTTCCGCGCGAAACTTTGCGCATAATGCGAATGTGCAATTACAGAACTTCTAAAACATCACAAAGAGGAATAAGACAATTGATTCGATGAGAAACCATCCATTGGACATACGGATCATTCGAATCACCACCAGTGACATGTATAGAAACCCAGGTTTTACAAATTGATTTGCTTTCTGTGCAAATATCAAACACTTCACCGGCAATATTGTGTCTTCCTCTTTTTCTAAAAATAGCTTTAATTTTACTATTTATAAATAATTCATTTTCTTTCATATTTTTAATGCGTTTTTTCAAGTTTTTTACGCTTTTTCCTCCTAAACACATAGTCGCTCTTGTTGAGATATATAGCAAGTTATATCCTAAAGGATATAAAAGTAGCAGATGTTTGCTTTTTGCCTATTACCCCCTTTGATTTCGCGATTTTTGTGCGTGAAACCCCATGCCGGTGTCCACTTTTTTAGTCGTAGAGATTCAGATACCCCCTCCCTTTAATGGTCCTGAGAATTATCCAAAAACTGAGAAAATTTGTCTCCCGTATTTCTGAGGTGGGGCGCATCGGTACTCTTTAGTCTTGCTCATTTTGAGACCGGGGGGTGGATAGAACAGGAAACAAAAAGAACAACATCACCATTGGTGTTAGAAAGCGTGATTGTAATTATTTGTTTAGGAATTAAAACCACATTTTCAGCGTCCTATATGCCTGTTGTTCTAGTTGTTCTTGTTCTTACTTTTTAGCTACACGGGTAAAGTATCTTTGTTTGCCGTATGGTCCTATGACTTTTGATTTGGTTGTTTTCTCCCAACCCGGTATCTGCGCCATGATCATAGAGATCTGAGTAGAGTCTTTATTGGTTAAATCACCACGCTCCTTATTGAAGCACTCGCACCATATCTCCATAGGAGACACTTCTTCTCTTTGATATATAGCAGGACCAAATGCCTCTGTTGGTACGTGATATGAATCAAACTCTTTATTGAAATAATATCTTCTATCAGCGATATCATAGTCTTCCCAGTTATCTGGTAAAAGCTCATCGAGATATTTTTCTACAATACCAACCCTATCATCATGTTCCATTGCTTTATTTTGATATTCGGCAGCAGTTTCTAAATGCTCACCAGACAAATAAAGCTTTTCACCATGCTCGTAGTAGTATTTAGCTTCTGCCCATAATTGGTCTTTAAAGTCTTGAGAGAAACTAAAATTAGGGATGACATTTTGAGAGTTGATTTTAATAACCCAGAATCTTCTGTTGCCAGTTAAGTCTCTAAGGTAGCCTTGCTCACCATTGACGGTAGCAAAGATGATACATTGACGAGGATGCCATTCAACAGTTCTACCATAACTTGGACGATACTTATCATCGGTGCAACTGATGAAGCCTTTCACCTTTTCAATATCAGCTTTTTTCATACCCGCTAACTCCTGGATTTCGATGATCCAAAATCCTTGGATTTTCTCTCCTGCTTTTTTGTTATCATCCATATCAGATAGTTGCAAAGAATCAGAGAAGAATTCGTTAGCGACAATTGATTTAAATAGCGTTGATTTACCAACACCCTGTTTTCCATCCAAAACGAGGATATTATCGAACTTTATGCCTGGGTTATATATTCTAGCCACGGCAGCTGCAAACCACTTTCTAGTGGCTTCTTTTACATAGTCGTTATCATCCGCTAATAAATTAGTAATGATGAACCTTTCTACGCGTTTAACACCATCCCATTTTGGTAAGGCATCAAGATAGTCTCTAACAGGATTAAAAGATCTATCGTTTGTTACTTTAGTAAACGCAACTTTGAAATTGCGATCACTAAACGATGTGTAGTACTTATCGATGATGGCTTGTAGTTGAGCAGTATCACTATCTTTCCAGAATTTGTTAAATTCCGTTCTCTTCCAAGGGATATCACCAGTGATTTGGACAGCATCTGCTAATTGGTTATAAGCGATATTCCTAAATCGGATATCATTTTCCAATATCAGAATTAAGTTAGCTGATGTATTAGCTATTTCGCCAGTGAAGTCAAACTCGAGATGTTTTCTCCAGTTAGTGTCACCAATAGCGGGTTCTTCATCATCGTATCCTTCAAAATCTTCTTTGGCTTCAGTATATCTGGTTCTAGCTAGTTCGCTTCTTACATCATCTTGCTCTAAAGCAAAGTGTTTCATTTTAGTGAATGAGTCTTTTTCATCGCCAAATTTGTGAAGTTTGACTAATGAGAAGGCATCAAGTGTCTTTCCGAAAGCCGGATCACTAGCATGATGTGAATAAAAGAACAAATCATCATAAGCTAACGCTCCAGCTATAGAAGATGAACCAACAAAGTGATATCGATTAGAGCCGACATTGGTTTCATCATAAACATCAGCTAAGAATTCATCGATTGCGTGCGAGATGGAGTAGACACGGTTGAACGCTCCCACTACCCCTGGTTTCTCTCTTGGGTCGGACATTTTTCTACCAGCCCCATGACCAGCAATCTTGTTGTCTTCTTTAGAAACGCGTGGAAGAGTATCTAAATCTCTCCAATTAGGATATTCCTTTAGGAAAGCATCTGGGTCCAATGGTTCTTTATCGATTTTTCTAGATATAAAGACACCATCGACACTAGTTGAAGGCCAGAACATAATCTGTTCGATTTTAAATGACACAGGATCAAACTGATCTATGCCGAACTTGTCTGCCAATAAACGAGATATGGCTGTGAATTCATCAGGGTCAATATCTCTTGCTAATGGAAAGACCAATCTATATCTTGGCGATTCTGGTCTATGTCCGTGAGTTGTATAAAGGAAACAAGCGTACTCACACATAGAATCAAACTTTTCATAGAACCCCACTTTCGCTTTATCCATATCTAATGTGATTAAGGAGCGGAACTCCACTTCACTAGCTTTTCTATGCGTGCCTTTTAATTTACCACCAACAAAGCCGCCATAATCTTTACAGTCACTTTTTCTTTTCTTATCAAACGACTTATATTCATCTACGGTTTCAGTTGTGGTAACTGTAGTTGCTAATTTAGTGCATAAGCGTTCCCAACTAACAGAGCGATTACGCCATACTTTACTATTGACTTTATCGCCAGTAGCAATAATTAAATCTCTCATGTATTTACCTCCTTTCGCATATATGAATAAATAGGTTTTAAATCGAGATTTTCTTAAGAAAGATGCCGTTAATAAACAATGGGCATGTGGATTAAATTAGATTTGAACTATCAGCTATTTTTACTACACGATCCTCTTTCTTTTTGATATACGAGTTCCATTTCGTAGAGCTCGTTTAAACTAATGTCCAAAACATCGGCTATTCGACAAAATGTAATAAAACCAACATGCGCAATATGGCCTTGTTCAATTCTGCGATAATGATGAACATCCATATCTAAAACGCGTGACGTCTCACGTATAGACATGTCCATATCTTGTCTTTTGTTCACAAGGTACATTCTCATCATTGTCATGCTTGGAATTAGTACTATCCTTTCTTTAGATTTGTCTTTGTTTATAGAGGATGACATTACCTCTTTTTCTGGGATTTCCACTATTAGCAGAAATATCAACCAACATTTACCCCCGTCACCATTAGCAGAAAATTCATATAAATTTCGGCATCCAAGTTTTTTGGTACTGTTTGGAAGGACGGTATAAGGACATTTCATTGGCTTTCCGTTAACCCAAAACTGCAATTTTTTGAAGGTCCTCCCAATAGTTAATGGCGGAATGCTCACTGCTTTGCGCAAATTTTATTTTTCACTAATGTGATTTTTTAAAAGTTCGGAAATGACCTCATTGACCTCACCCTAATGCACTAGGGACAAGCGAGATTCAAAAAGACGGAATTTTGTGCTTTTAATCTCTCGAGACTAAAAGTTCATAAACTTATCAATCGTTCAAAAAAAAGTTGAAAATTCTTTTACGCGCGTAAAGCACAAAAAATTCAAAATATTAAAGAAACGAGCAAAAAACTCTCACGCGCGTAAAGCACAAATTATCGGAAAAATAAAAAGTTACACACGCGCAAATGGCGTTGACTTTTTTGACTTATTGCACAAAATTGGGGCCTGTGGTCGGCTATTCACAAAAGAAAAAATGAATTAGAGTTTAAATGAACTATTGGTTGGCATGTGGATTCGAAAGGATCTGCATGAAACAAGAATTAATAAATAACAAAGAATTCGAGAATGCGCTCGTTGTAGCTATCCTCTCGTATTTCTTTAAACAAAATTTACTCACACCAGATGAATACACTCGTATCAAAACAACCTTAAACGTTGGGGATACAATCGTTGATAATAATCCCAACAAGAGTGATGTATATGTGTAGGAGGTATTCATATAATGAATAGAGTACAAATTATTGCTCCTACAAAGGTTGATAGCATACTCGATAAAGACCTATCTACAAGTAGGATTAAAAGAACGGCAGCCTACTGTCGTGTTAGTACATCTTCAGAAGAACAAGCGACATCGTTTGATAACCAAGTTGAAGAATGGACTAGAAGAATATTAGAAAACCCTGACTACAAATTAGTGAAGGTTTATAGTGACTCGGGCATTTCCGGCACTTCTGCTAAAGGTAGAGAGGGTTTCCAAGAAATGATAAGGGATGCAAAAGCAGGCAAAATAGACCTTATCCTAGTTAAGTCAATTTCTAGATTCGCAAGAAACACTGTCTTAACAATCCAGACGATACGTGAACTAAAAGAATATGGCGTTGAAGTCTACTTTGATAATGAGAATCTAAGCACCTTTGATGCCAAAAACGAGTTCATGTTTTCGATAATTTCATCTATGGCTCAAGAGGAGAGCAGACACATATCAGAAAACGTTATGTGGACCGTGCAAAAGAAAATGAATGAAGGTATACCATTTATTAACGCTACAAATTTCCTTGGCTATGATTTAAGCGAAGATAAGACTCACCTAGTGATCAATCCTGAGCAAGCCAAAATCGTAAAGATGATTTATGACCTATATGATTCTGGTATCGGCACTAGTGTTATTTGTCGAAAGCTTAAAGAAGCAGGTATTAAAACCATGTTTGGCAAAGAAAAATGGAATGTTGGTACAATCCAAGGAGTTCTTAGAAACGAAAAATATAAGGGCCAACTTATTCTTCAAAAGACATATACGGTTGATTATCTCACTCATAAAAGAAGAGAGAATAAAGGCCAAAAACAAAAGTATAAAGTGGATAATGCCCACGAGCCCATTATCTCCGAAGAGCAATGGAATAGAGTTCAAAGACGATTAGACCAACAAGCCGCTAAAGCCATAGGTGCTAATAGGGATTTGAGCAAATACAATACTCAGCACCCATTAAGTGGAATGATTATCTGCTATAACTGTGGCCAAACGTTTAAAAGAAGGACATGGTATAAAGGTTATCCAGTTGGCAATCCTAAATTCATGTACCAATGTAATCTTTATATCAACCCTACCGATACTGAAAGATGCAATGCTAGACCACTAAGCGAAACAATGCTTTATAGAATGTGTGCAGATATCATCAACACCCTTTACTTAGGAAACTCAAAAGTGTTCGATAAGGTATCTAAAGTACTTACCAAAGCCTTATCTACAGACAAACTTGAAGAAGAGCTAAACAAATTGCTAGATAAGAAAACTGAATTAAATAGCAACATCGATTACGTTCTTAAAGAAAGAATGAACGCTGATGGTGACCTTAGAAAAACACTAGAGCAACGTTACGAAGATTTAGTTAACGATTATCAAAACGTCTGTGATGCCATTCAAAGAATTCAAGACAAAGAAAGCGATAAGCAAGCAATAAAGAATAGACTTGACCAGATGCTTAAGATTCTAGGCACAAAAGAAGTCACATACGACATGATTACCAAAGAGATGTTAGATGTCTTCATGTACCGCATGATTGCAGTCGATAGAACGCATGTTGTTGTAGTTATCGATGGCACTAATACAGTTAAGCTTGAGGAACTTAGAGAGCGTAGAAAAGAGATAGCGGCATTAGAACCAATCTACTCGAACACTATCACCGCCAAGAATCCTACAAAGCGAGCCACCATTAGTTATAAAGTTGTCGTTATTTAATGAAAAAAGCCCACAAATCCCGTATGTTTTGCAGGAAATGTGGGTTTTATTGTGCAAAAAAGTTCCCACCATATGCTAGGAGAATAGCGGCGAGAACCCTATATGAAGATGGGGCAGAAAGGAGGCCTACATTATTTACCAATCGTCATCATCATCGTCATCATCAAATGCGCTACGATCCCAGTTATAAACGTACTCACCCTGATCCCAACTATATCCGTTTTCATCAATCCATTCGTAATCACCAGAATCATAGTTCATACACCATTTTGGTCCCATAATAATCACCTAGTCTTCGATAATTTTATATGCCACTCTTGAGCCTCTAACACGGACCGCTTTAAAAGCATATCCATTAGCTTTCCAATGAGGGAAATTATCTGCTTTTTCTTCATTGGTATCACGATGGCAAATTATAAGATTATCAATGACATCGCTTCCACCTTTAGCAAGTGGTCTAATGTGATCAATTGTTGGATAATATGCACTGTTAGGATTACCGCAAGCAGACTTTTTAATTACTCTACCAGCATAATCGGTGACGGTTTCTCTACTTCCAAACAATTCGTTCCACACTTCAATTGTTCTATACTTTGACATTTTGAGTACCTCCTTCAAACAAATACTATTTATTTACTGATAAGGTCTCAATGAGCCACGTGGTTCAAAAAAGAAAATACCCCTTAAAAAGGGATATCCTGAATGTTAACTTTAGCAACTTTAACAAGTTTAAGTAACGTTCTTTGGCTAGGCTTTCTCTCACCACTGAAATAGTAATTAAGAGTTCTCGGTTCTATATCGATAGCCCAAGCTAGTTCTTCAATTGTCTTGCCAGAATTGACGTAGCAATTATGAATGAACACGCCTAGTTCTTTGTCGATTCTTCTATTATTAGAATCCACTATTACAACCTCCGGTCATCTGACCTTTGCCATACGACGGAGTGTTGCGCTAACAATATAATTTACTTTTTCTCTTTTTTCAATTCCTGAGCAATATGAATTTCTGTATATTTGAGGCTTTCACGAAGCATTTCACAATATAACTGCACATGATCTGATATCATTCTCAAATTCAAAAAGAGTAATAATAGTTTAATTACATCCTTTTCGGTTATATCTAGTTGTTTTGAATAATAGTCGCCATGAATTATTGAGTTTCTATCAATGAAAGATTCAGCTTTGCTATCAAGGATGTCCCTGTATAGCGGGTTTACAACATCCCAAACTTTAGTGAAATATGTTTGCTCTTTTAAGCCATCAAGTAGTTGTTGAATTCTCTCTGCTCTTTGTTTACCTTTTCTAGCTCTTTTATCAAGAGTGAAATAGTTATCCATAGCAGCAGAGCAGTTTTTATGTTCGCTTTCTAATAAAGCAAAGACTGTCCTAGCGGCTGTACGATATTGCCCATGTTCTAAACAATCAACAGCACTAACTATGTCCTCCGTCTTTCTTCTCATCGATGGAGAAGGATTCTCTTCAGATACAAAATGATAAAACAGCGTTTTTAAAGAAATGAATTCACCAAAACTGAAGGATTCGAGAACATCATCAATAGTTATGTCTTTACAAAGAATAGGAGCGTCTGGCGTTTCCAAAAAATACAAAAGAACACCTTTTTCTGCATATTCTTTGAGCCTATCTTTGTACTCTTGAGAAAACAGTTTCTCTCTAGACTCATTTATGGCTAAATCTAATTTTATAAGAGCAAGGAAATATTCAAATAAAGCGTCTTGGTATTCGTTTTCTAATTTGCCAATTTCTTCTTGCTTACCACTATTAGCCAATTTCTCTTTTAGAATATTTATCTTAGGATCGTTCTTCATCCATAGTTCCATTAATTGGATGAGTCGCTCATGTTCTGGCAAGTCTTCACCACCAAAAATAGCATCATCAACACCTTCAACTGGAATGGAACGATATAACTCGAAGAGTTTGTCTTCTAACTCATATCTTTTCTTTGCTTTGGATTGTGCATCTTGTGAAAGTTTGGTTTGGTTTTCAATGGCTAAAGCAATCTCAGGTTTTTGTCTGATTTTAACTGCCTCGTTATAGTAAAATTGGTATTTTTCAAAAGTCATAATATGCTCGCTTTAAATTATATCAAAAAGCCATCTTCTCTTTTAGAGTTTAGGATATTTTAATCAATTTTGCTTTTTTAATAAAACCTTAAAACATATGTTTTATTTGTCACAAAACAATAAGACTATATGGCACGGGTTGCCTCCTATCAGGGAATATGATTTCTTTATTTTTTGCTAAATTTGGCTAGTTAA